>JAYTNY010000098.1:0-6600 GCA_043748055.1 Roseobacter sp. | reverse complement strand
GAAGAGATTGAAGTAAAGACTGGCTTACGCAACGACACTTTTAGCGAAGTGCTAAGCGGCGCCCAAGCCGGGCAAGTGGTGGTAGCGCCGAAGGCTCCGGTTCTGGGGCAGTAAAGTTGGTCAGGTTGATAAGGTTTTTAAGGTTGAGGAACCTTAAAAACTTTCTCAACCTTACCAACCTTCTCAACATGAACCACACAAACGGTAAAAGCGTTCCGCCCGTCATCGCCTTGCGCGAGATTACCAAGACGTATGCGATGGGCGACATTGAAGTGCATGCGCTGCAAGGGGCGACGGTGAGCATGTATCCGGGCGATCTGGTTTCCATCATGGGGCCGTCGGGGTCGGGCAAATCTACGTTGATGAATATTTTGGGGTGCTTGGATCAGCCGACCAGCGGCAGCTACCAACTGGATGGGTTGGAGACCGAGAAGATGAAGGACGACCAACTGGCCGAGGTGCGCAATAAAAAAATTGGGTTTGTGTTTCAAAGCTTTAACCTGCTGCGGCGCACCAGCGCGATAGACAACGTGGAGCAGCCGATGATTTACGCGGGCCTGAACGCCCGCAAGCGGCGCGAGAAGGCGACGGCGGCGCTGACCGCTGTGGGCTTGGGAGATCGGCTGGGCCATCACTCCAACGAGTTATCCGGTGGCCAGCAGCAGCGTGTGGCTATTGCGCGGGCGTTGGTTAACGACCCCGCCATCATTTTGGCCGACGAGCCAACCGGCAACCTAGACAGCAAGAGCGGCGCAGAGATTATGTGCCTATTTCAGCGCCTGAATGCCGAGCAAGGCATCACCATCATTTTCGTCACCCACGACCCGCGCATTGCCCAGCACACTAAGCGCGTCATCAGAATTAGCGACGGCAAGATTGTGGGCGACACATATAACCAAGAAGTGTTGCAGGCGTGTGGCAAGCAGTCACTATCGGAGGATTAGTTTTTAAGGTTGATCAAGTTCTTAAGGTTAGTCGCTGACAACTTTATAAACCTTACCAACTTTATAAACTTTATAAACCTATTCCCATGCCCATAAACATTCTCGAATCCGCCCGACTGGCCGTGAAGACGCTGATTGCCAACAAGCTGCGCGCGTTTCTCACGATGGTGGGCATCAGCATTGGCGTGGGCGCGGTGATTGCGTTGATGGCGATTGGGGTAGGGGTGCAGCGTTATATCGCCGATCAGTTCACCAGCGCGGGCACGAACCTGGTGGGCGTGACGCCAGGGCGCGTGCAGCGCGGCGGGCCACCGGGCGGCTTCGGCAACCAAACGGTGTTGACGGTGAACGACTACAAAGCCATCGCCGGAACCGTGCCGTATTTGGAAAGCACCTCGGCCGAGTTTTCGGCCATTGGCAATTTTGTGTATGAGGGCGCGACTACACAGGTGCAAGTGAATGGCGCATTGCCCGCCTTTGCCGAGCTGCGCAACTGGCCCGCCACCAAAGGCCGCTTTATTGATGAGGCCGACAACGGCGGGCGCTCTCGTGTTGTCGTGTTGGGCAACACAGCGGCCACCGATCTCTTCCCCAACGACGACCCGCTGGACAAAGTGGTCAAGATCAACAACGTGCCGTTTCGGGTGATTGGCGTGATGGAGAGCAAAGGCTCATCGTTCTTGGGCGACCAAGATGCCGTTGCGTTTGTGCCGTTGGCGACGGCGCAGGAGCGTTTGTTTCAGAAGCAGGCGCAAGGCAAGACCGGTGAGCGCGTCGTAAGCACCATCTACCTGCAAGTGACCAGCGAGAAAGACCGGCCTGCGATGGAGGTGGCCTTGAAAGATTTGTTGCGCGAACGCCATCGCTTAAAAGAAGGCGATGAAGACGACTTTACGGTGACGAGCCAGACACAACTGCTGGATACGTTTGGCGCGGTGACCGCAACACTGACTTTGTTTTTGGGTGCCATTGCCGCCATCTCGTTGCTGGTCGGTGGCATCGGCATCATGAACATCATGCTGGTCAGCGTCACCGAGCGCACCCGCGAGATTGGGCTGCGCAAGGCCATTGGCGCAAAATCGCACGTCATCCTCGGTCAGTTTCTCACCGAAGCCATTGTGCTCTCGCTGATTGGCGGCTTGATCGGCATCGTGATTGGCTCGACCATTGCATTGGCGATTGGGTACTTCACCGATTTCAAACCGGTAATTCAACTGCAAGCCATCGCCCTCGCCGTCGGCTTCAGCATGGCCGTTGGCTTGTTCTTCGGCATCTACCCCGCGCGGCGGGCCAGCAAGCTGAACCCGATTGACGCTCTTAGGTATGAGTGATGAGGTATGAGGGGTGAGCCTTTTCACTCATACCTCATACCTCATCACTCATACCTCATCCCTCCAAATGTTTCTAGAAAACCTAAAAGTCGCCCTCAAAGCCCTCGTGTCCAACAAGCTGCGCAGCGTGCTCACCACGTTGGGCATCATTATTGGTGTGACGTCGGTTATTGCGTTGGTGTCGTTGGGCAACGGCGTGCAGGCGTTTATTACCAAGCAGTTTGAGGGGCAGGGCAGCAATTTAATTTTTGTGCTGCCCGCGCGAGTAGATTTTACGAAGGGCGCAAACCGCGCGGGCTTTCAGGCGTTTGCAGCAGGCGCGCGGTCGGGCACGGCGTTGTCTTTAACGGATGCCGATAGCCGTGAGCTAAATGACAAGAGCAAAGTGCCGGATGCGGCCATCATCGCGCCGGTTATCGCGGGCAGCGGCAAGGCCTACAACGGCGATAACAAACACGAGGCGCGTGTGCGCGGCACCGTGCCGGAGTACCAGGCCTTGAACGAAGCCGTGATGCAGTACGGCGCTTACTTTGATGACGCAGCCATGACGGCGCGCTCGCGGGTGGTGGTGCTGGGCAGCGTGGTTTACAAAAAGCTCTTCCCGGATGGCGGCGACCCCAGCGGCCAGGAGATTCGCATCAACGCTGTGTCGTTTCGCATCATCGGTGTGCAAGCCGAGCGCACCGGTGGCACCGCCGGCAGCGACGACGATGTGATGACCATGCCGTTGACGACGGCGCGTGAAAAACTTTTCCCGCGGCGCAACGCGCAAGGCAAGTCCATCATCAATGTGATTTTGATTCAGGCGGGCAACAAAGACCGCATCGACAACGTGATTCAGCAAGCCACCCAGGTATTGCGTGATAACCACGGCATCGAATTCCAGGGTGAGGACGACTTTACGATTTCCAGCCAACGCGATTTGCTCAGCACCATCGGCTCGGTGACAAAGGCGCTGACGATCTTTCTCGCGGCCATCGCGGGCATCTCGCTGTTTGTGGGTGGCATCGGCATCATGAACATCATGCTGGTGAGCGTGACCGAGCGCACCCGCGAGATTGGTTTGCGCAAGGCCGTGGGGGCCAAGCGCGGCATTATTTTGGCGCAGTTCCTCATCGAAAGCACGGTGCTCTCGTTGCTGGGCGGGTTGATTGGGGTGGCATTGGGCGTGGGGCTGGCGCAGGCCGTCGCAGCTATTTCGCAGGGCGCGTTCGAGGCCGTCGTCACGCTTGATGCGATCTTGATGGCGGTCGGCTTCAGCACATTGGTGGGCATTTTGTTTGGCGTGTACCCGGCGGCGCGTGCGGCCCGGCTTAGCCCGATTGATGCGTTGAGGTATGAGTAAGAAGAGAAAGAGAGCTGCGGACAAGACAAATACTGCCGCAATGGGTGATTGACATTCACCCCCCCCCCTATGCTATCTTGAATACAGAACAAATCACCTTTGTTCTGGTTGCCCAAGCAAAACGCGTTGTCAAATCTTTTTACGGAGGAGGCAGTTATCGTGAAATCACACGGGAGTTTTTCGAGGCTGGGGTTTATAGGGCTGATTGCGCTGCTGTTTTTGGCTTGTTTCAATTTAGATTTGCCAAGTCAAGCAATTGCACAGACAGGTCAAACAGACTGTAATCTGCCAAATTATTGTCGATGGTATGTTGCTAAACACCGCTATACCTTATCCAAAGGTGTTCGCGCATCTATTCGCACTATGGCGCAGGCACCTCCCGTGTTGGGCAATATCGGTTATAGGCAATTTCATGCGGTGACCACATCTGCTTCTGGCTCCCAGACATGGGTTCAATCGGGTTGGCGATATATTGAGGGTGATTCATCGCCATTCACGTATGTGGAAACTTGGGCAAATAGTCAGTTGCAACAGCTTCCACATGGTAGTTTGTCGTGGAACACGACTCAGTTGTATGAAGTCTATTCACCAAACAGTGATAACACTTGGTGTGGGTATGCCGCCAACGTTAAGTATGAGTGTGGCCTTACAGCCAATGGGGCTACCAATTATGTTATATGGCAATCCGAGGCGCATTTATCTCACGCGATGGAGATCGAAGCACAGTACACCGACGCACAGTACAAGGATGCCTCAACGAATTTATGGACGACACTTACGACAGTAGGTTTTACCAAGACCGAGTTGCCATATCGCGGCGAGTCAGATTCTGGTAGTGGTTGGTCAGTGAAGCGTGGCTCTACTGTCAGCATGGCACTGGCGGCTAATCCATAGGCCTAGCGTGTTCATCACAGATGCACGACTTACTGAGATGACTATAGTGAGGTAAGAGCGATGTCGAGAAAGACCATTAACATGATTGTGGGTTTCGCTGCTTTTGTAGGCTTGATAACTCTTGGACTTGGCTTGGCGGGTCTCTCTCCGAATATACGCAACTTCCAAACGCGTGATGTGCAACAACAGGAAACAAATGCTCCGCCGACACTCACGGAAAGTGTCGCCATGAGTCCTCAACAAGACTATGTGGCAAAGCTCAGCAAACGACTGGCTGATTTGAATATACAGATTGTCAACATCGAAATTCTTGCGGAGAAGCCATTTGAGATTGCGGTGAAGATTCAAAGTAGCGGGCCATCCTCGGGCTTGGATCGTGGCTCGTTTGACGATGTTTTCTCTCAAAGAATTGTTTATCGTGAAGCGCTACTAATCGCTAAAGAGAGCAAGATACAACTTGATTCGCTTAAAACATCCTATGTAGGTAATGATGGCAAGCCATTGGTTGTGATATCAGATGGTAAGGAATACGAAGACTTTTCGATCAGCAATTTTCATGAAGAAACTTATCGTCAATTAGCAATCGATATCTCACCTAGCAAAGTTGAGGATGTGGAGGTAGTCTCTGAGATAACAAAGCTGATTGACAGTGCTGTCGGGTACGATCGCACAAGATACATAGTAAAGCATGAGGTCTTGGTAACGCAGAAAGGCGTTACCACCGTAGGGCAATACGTTGATGTTCGATATCAGGTGGCTAACTACACGGCCGTAAACTGGGGTCTATCAGACGAAATTGAGCAAAGCATTGACAAACTTAATTCTGAACGCGGTGCATCTATCCAACTCTTTCGACTTCGCATAGAGAGCCAGGATGGCGTTCCTATAAGTCAGTATGTGAAAGATTACTTGCTTGGGAATGAACTTGCCATCCGCGCATGGACAGGCACTGAAGATATAGAGTGGCCTAGTTTTAGTTCACCCCCCGCAGGGGCAAAGCTGCCCTTTCGCAAGTCTGCCTACCCGCCAAAATCTTGATTTGGCCGTTCTCCTAAACTAAAATCCCCAACTTCATAAAGGAGATATATGCACATCCAGCGTGTTTTTGCAATCGTGGCAATCATTGCTCTCTTGCCTATTCAATCCAAGACAGCATTTGCGCAAGCTGGTGTTAACAGTTCTCGTATTACCTGCACCAACCTTGATCCATCAGCATCGGCATATATTCAGCTTGAGTATTATCAACAGGGTGCAACGACTCGTACGGCTCTGTATGCAGACACAACATCACTTGCTGCTGGTAGTAGCCGTGTTTACTTCCCGCTCTCACAGGCACCCACTGGTTTCAAAGGCGCGGTTATTGCGGCATCTGACCGCAAGATTGCTTGCACATCCTATCTGACCAAAGGCACCAACCGGTTTGCAGAGAGCAATGGGATTGAGACGCAAGATACATCACGGGTTGGCTCGGTTTTGTATGCAACGCAAGTAATCAAGAATCTTGTAAGCGGCAGCGATACTTGGAATTCTGCTATCGCTATCCACAACACAGGCTGGTATGCAACTGATGTGCCAATCACATTTCGTGACCGAAATGGCGCGATAGGGTGGGTGTATACCATGACGCTCTCCGGCTTTAGCAGCAATGTATTGGAATTAGTCAACCATCCCAGCTTGCCGAATAATTTTTTGGGTGGCGCAACACTCAGTGGAAACAATAATGCGCGTTTAACGGCCACAGTCGTGTTCTATAACAGCAATGGATCGACACAGAGTTCTCAATTCCAATCCTATAACGCCCTCAAAAGTGGTGAAACTGTGATTCGCGGGCCACGTTTTCTTAGGAATTATTATGGCTACAACAGCGGGTTGGCACTGACAAATCTTGGAACCAACACAGCCAACGTTAACATTGACTTTGTATTTGGGTCATCAAACACCAGCTACGCTCAGTATTACTCTGTGCCAGCAGGCAATGTGAAACAGGTTTATTCCCCCGACATTTCTGCGTTGAGTGCGGTCGATTATTTGTTAGTGGGCCAACGCTATGGCAACATCAAAATTACTTCGGATCAACCACTCGTTG
>JAYTNY010000097.1:0-2144 GCA_043748055.1 Roseobacter sp. | reverse complement strand
TAAACAAAAACACCGGCACCGACGAGTGGGCGGCGGCAACGCTGAAGTTTGGCAGTGGCATTGTGGCGCAGGTCAGCACCAGCGTGCTGGTGAACCAAGACAACAGCGCACGCATCTATGGCAGCGAGGGCTGGATTCATTTGCCCGACCCATGGGTACCCAGCCGAGATGGCGCAGCGACTCAATTTTTCTTGCACAAGGGCGGCAAGGCCAAGAAGGTGAAAGTGACGCCCGAAGGGCCGTTGTATGCGCTGGAGGCGGACGCGGTCGGCAACGCCATCAACAAGAAAAGCCAGCAGGCTGATGCGCCTGCCATGACGTGGGACGACACGCTGGGCAACCTGCGCACGTTGGATGCGTGGCGCAACTCGATTGGGTTGGTGTATGACTTGGAGAAGCCGGATGCGCCGGAGATGAAACTTACGGTGCGCAAAGCAGCCCTCACCCAACCCTCTCCCAAAGGGAGAGGACTTTTGAAGCCTGAGATGAAGTACGGCAAGATCACAGGCATCGAGAAGCCAGTCTCGCGCCTGGTGATGGGTGTGGATAACCAGCCGACGATTGCGTATGCCAGCGTGATGTTTGACGACTTCTTCGAGCGCGGTGGCAACACTTTTGACACAGGCCACATTTACATGGGCGGCAATAGCGAGAAGCTACTGGGCCAGTGGGTGCGCAACCGCGATGTGCGCGACCAAGTCGTCATTATTGACAAAGGCGCGCACACGCCGTTTTGCGATCCGGCCAGCTTGACCCAGCAATTCAATGTGAGCATGGATCGGCTGGGCATGGACTACGTGGATATCTACATGATGCACCGCGACAACGAACAGGTGCCGGTGGGCGAATTTGTAGATGCCATGCACGAGCAGGCGGTGGCTGGGCGCATCAAAGTGTTTGGCGGCAGCAACTGGAGTTTTGCGCGCGTGCAGGCGGCCATTGATTACGCCAAGAAAAATGGCAAGCAGACGTTTGGCGTGGTCAGCAACAACTTTAGTTTAGCGCGGATGATTGAGCCGCCCTGGGCCGGTTGTTTTGCTGCCAGCAACCCAGAGTACCGCCAGTGGTTGATAGACAACAAGATGACACTGATGCCGTGGTCGTCTCAGGCGCGTGGTTTCTTCCTGGATGACACCTCGCCCGAATTTACAGCCGACCCGGAGCGCGTGCGCTGCTGGTTTAGCGACGACAACTTTGAGCGGCTGAAGCGCGCGCGAGAGTTGGCGAAGAAGTACAACGTGCGCGCGATTAATATTGCGCTGGCGTATGTGCTGTGCCAAAAGTTCCCGACGTTCCCGCTGATTGGGCCGCGCACGGTGATGGAGACGCGCACCTCGATGCCGGGGCTGAACGTGGCACTGACGGATGCGGAAGTGAGCTGGTTGAATCTGGAGGGGTAGCCGTCAACCCCCGACCCCTAAAGGGGAGTCGTTGATGCGCTTTCAGCGTTACTCAACGACTCCCCTTTAGGGGTCGGGGGTTCATTTTTTCGTGGTCTTTTTGGATGAGGCTTTTGGTGCAATGCCACCATGCAAATACGCCAGCACCTCGGCGGCATGCACGGCAGCGTCGGTCACTTTCTCCCAGGCGTGTTCAATCGTGCCATCGGGCGCAATCACAAAGGTGCTGCGCTGAATGCCAAAGTACTTCTTGCCGTACATGCTCTTCTCCACCCACACGCCAAAGGCCTCGGCCAGCGCGTGGTCGGGGTCAGAAATTAAGGGGAAGTTGAGCGCGTGCTTCTTCACAAACTTCTGGTGCGAGGCAATGCTATCGGTGCTGATGCCATACACCGGCACGCCCATGTCTTTGAACTGGGGCACGTTCTCACGGAACGCGCAGGCTTCAATCGTTCATCCAGGCGTATCGTCTTTGGGATAGAAATACAACACATAGCGCTGGCCTTTTAACGCGCTGGGCTTCACCTCGCCAGCCGAGTCCGACATCAAACTGAACTCTGGAACTTTGTCACCCACTGTCAACATCACTTACTCCTTTGTTATTGCTTACTCGCCAAACACAATGCCCTGTTCGTCCATGCTCTCGATGCGCGCCAGCGAGATGATGGGCACACCCAACGGCTGCAACGCGGCACGGCCCCCTTCAAACGTTTTCTCGATGAGCGCGCCGATACCCACCAACTG
>JAYTNY010000096.1:0-6602 GCA_043748055.1 Roseobacter sp. | reverse complement strand
GCAGTGCCCTTGAATCGCGCAGCCTGCCGATCTCGCGCGGTCTGCACCCGCGCCCGAATCGCCTCAGAAGGCTCGCCCATTTTCACATCACTCAGCTTGTCAAAGTTCACCCGCGCCACCTCAAGGTGAATATCGATGCGATCCAACAACGGCCCACTGATTTTCTTTTGATACATGCTGATTTGCCCAGACGAACACGTGCAAGGCTTGATGGGGTCGCCATGCCAGCCACACTTGCACGGGTTCATGGCCGCCACCAACATGAACGACGCAGGGAATGCAAGAGAACCCGCCGCACGAGAAATGGTCACTGTTTTGTCTTCCATGGGTTGGCGCAACACCTCTAATGTCCTGGCATCAAACTCGGGGAGCTCATCTAGAAAAAGTACGCCCCTATGCGCTAGTGAGACTTCTCCTGGACGCGGAATTTTGCCGCCGCCCACCATGCCCGCATGGCTGATGGTGTGATGCGGCGCACGAAAAGGCCGCATCTGAATCAGCGGCGTGTCGCCCGGCAGCATATCAGCGATGCTGTAGATGCGGGTGACATCCAGCGATTCCTCGACGGTGAGTTCGGGCAAGATGCCGGGCAGCGCACGCGCCAACATGGTTTTGCCACTGCCTGGCGAACCCGCCATCAAACAATTGTGCCCACCCGCGGCCGCCACCTCCATCGCCCGCTTCGCCACTTCCTGGCCTTTAATCTCCTTAAAGTCCGTAATCGGCAAGCCCAGCGTTTGGGCTATTTGCTTGGATGGGTCTACAACGGCGTGCGCGTTGGGCTGAACCACGCGCAACTCGCTGAGGCCGTTGAGTGCCGTGACCACATCCTGCAAATTTGCGACGGCGATGACGTCGATGCCGGGAACGAGCGCAGCCTCATCGGCATCCACCGCAGGCACAAAGAAGCGCTTGAAATTTTTATTGCGTGCAAACGCCGTCATGGGCAATACGCCGCGCACATGCCGCACGCTGCCATCCAGCGCCAACTCACCGACAACCAGCGAATCTTGCAACGCGTTTTCGGACAACTGCTCGGACGCAATCAGCAAGCCCAGCGCGATAGGCAGATCGTAGGCTGGGCCAATTTTCTTGATGTCGGCAGGCGCGAGGTTGACTGTGACGCGGTTGGTAGGAAAGTGCAGCCCGCTGTTTCGTATTGCGCTGCGCACGCGCTCGGCGCTTTCTTTTACCGCAGCATCGGGCAGGCCCACAAGGGTGAAGGAGGCGAGGCCGCGTCCGCTATCCACTTCCACCTCGATGACGGCACCCTCTAACCCAACAACAGCGCATGATGAAATTTTGGCAAGCATGTTGGCGCGGGATTGTATGTGGGTTTGGGTTTTTGAGCTGTGTAACGGATTCGGTGTAGCTAAAAGAGAAACCCAGACAGGTTAGACAGCCGACTTCGCAAAACCATAGTTTCTCTATACTTTGGTTCTTCAAGCGTGTGCTGGCGAATGTACAAGCATTTGATCGAAGGCAAACATGATGTCAGAAGACAAAAATCCCACGATAGATCTGAGCGGTTCACAGGGCGCGGTTGTCAACAATCAAGGCCAAGTCAACCAGATATTTACTGAAGAAACGGCTTATAACGTGGCTGGCTTGATCAGCCCATTCTTGGGGCTGAAGTCTTTCACTTACGCCGATCAAGCTCGCTACGCTGGGCGCGAACGCGAAGTAACCCAAGCGTTAACGCAGTTGATCAACCCGGGCCAGGAACAGGCATTGTTCTTTGTGACAGGTGTGAGCGGAAGCGGCAAATCTTCATTCGCTCAAGCTGGATTGTTGCCAGCGCTCGAACAACATTATCAACAGCAAGGTATTGCGACCAGATACGCCGTGATGCGACCCGGCCAAAAACCGATGACAGCCCTGGCCCGTGCGTTGGCCTTGCTGGGTCTGCCCGAAGATGAAACCTTCAACCGGGTTCGGCCTTTTATGGTTGGGTTAACCAATGCGCCACCCCCACACCAAGCTGTAGGCATTTTGATTGTTGACCAGTTTGAGGAACTGTTTACCCAATCGGATGCTGACCAAAAGAGCATCTTTATCGCCATTCTGAACCAGTTGCCAGCGTTCGATCATGTCCACATGCACATCATTTGCACTTTTCGGGCTGATTACTTGCCAGAGCTTTTCAAGGAAGCGGCGCTCTATCGCATTGCTCGGCAAGGCACAGAATTACGCGAGATGGATGTTGCCGCGCTAGAGCGGGCTATTCAAGCGCCGTTACAGGCGCTTTACCGCAACAAGCGCTTCGAGCCGTCGTTGCTGCGGCGCTTGGCCGAAGATGCGGCGGGCGACCCAGCTTATTTACCTCTGCTCCAAACCACATTAGATTGGTTGTGGCGCGAGAAGAAGAGACTACAACCGATCGATTACAAGTCGTTGGCCGAGGCTTTTCGAGAACATGCCGACAACGTGCTGACGTATGTCGACCACGACGGGGACAAAAAGACAGCACGCACGCCCATCCAACAAACCGTAATCATTGATCTGTTGCTAGACCTTGTGCGCGTATCTCCGGATAGCGACCCCAAACATGATGTGCGCCAACGTCGCACGCTCGACGAGTTGGTGCGCGAAAAGCCAGAGCGCGCCGAACTCATCACCCAACTTTCGAGCGAAGGTGCACGGTTGCTGAGCGAAGGCCAGCAAGACATGCCCAATCAGGCTGAGCCGATCAAGGTCGTAGACCTGATCCACGAAACCCTGATTACCCAGTGGCCGCGACTGCGCGACATTGTGCAGACGCAACGTGAGCGACTGCAACAACGCGTGCGTTTCGATCAACAGGTTCGTGATTGGCTGAAGAACAATCGGTCGGATGGGCTGTTGCTGACTAATAAGTATTTGGAGCAGGCTCGTGAATTAGAACGGTTGGGCGATATTGAGGTGAAAGACGCGGATTCGATGGAGTTGATTCGGCGTAGCGTAGCGCAGCTAGAGCGTGCGCAACAGGAGAAACTGCGACGGGCGCGCTTGTTTGCGGGTGTGGTGGGTGTGTTGGCGGTTGTAGCAGCGATTACGGCCGTGATCGCGCTTCGCTTACGCAATGAAGCGGCGGCTCAGACCAAAGTCGCACAGAGTCGGGAATGGGCTGCTTTGGCCAACAACCAAATTGAAACAGATGCAAGAAGCGGAATAGTGTTGGCGCTGCGAGCTATTTCAGATTCTCAGACAAGCGAAGCTGATGATGCACTAAGACGGGCGTTTTTGTCGCCTGCCAGGTCTATCTTGGTCATCGGTGATTCCCCAAGAGACAAAGTTACATCTGTCGCATTCGCGCCCGATGATAGCGTTTTAGCGGGGGCAAGCGCGTATGTCGTGCGTCGTTGGGATGTAGCCAGTGGAAAGGAAATAACCTGCCCAACCAACTCTCGAATTGCACATCCGGGTCCAGTCGACTTAACAAAAGATCCGAATGTTGAAATTGCAGATATTGCGTTCTCGCGCGATGGCCGACAGCTTGCCACGGCCAGTGACGACAGCACTGCAAGAATTTGGGACACAGTGACCTGCGCATCGTTGGGAGTGCCGCTGGCTCATTCGGAGCCTGTAAACTCTGTTCAGTTTAGCCCTGATGGCCAAAGTCTCCTGACCACAAGCGGCGGCAAGGTCTTGCTGTGGAATTTGAGAGATCACACATATCGAACGTTATTCGCCCAAGAAGATGTGGTGACATCGGCACGATTTAACGCGACGGGCACAAAAATCGTCATCGCAGGGGAAGAAAGTAATACAGCGTATCTTGTATCTTTAGATCCCTCAACCGATGAGCCGATTGCCTTACAACATGATGCTGCAATGTTCGACGCTGAATTTTCGAGCGATGGTCGTTGGGTCATTACCGCAAGTCGCGACAAAACTGCCCGCTTGTGGGATGCCATATCCGGTGAGGAAGTTGGGCGCATCGCTCATTTCGGTGAAGTAAGGCGGGCTCTCTTCTCGCCGGACATGCAATTTGCGGTTACCACAAGCGGTTCTGATATTTTTGTGTGGCAGTTTTATCCTGAAGAAATTGACACAAAGTTCTCCGAGAACCCTCGCGTTTTGAAAGGCCATAGCCAGTTGGTGCGCTCGATCGGTTTCTCGAACAACGGGTTTTTGTTAGCAAGTGGCAGCGAAGACCTAACTGCACGCATATGGGACTTGTTTGCCGGCGAGAGACCTGCGTTGACACAATTGGGTCGCAACGTTCACAGTACCCAATTCTTCTCCAATACAAATTGGCTTGTGACCTTGGAGAACACGGGCACGATTCACGTTCGGGCGACGAATTCGCTCGGCAGCACAATGATCGTGACGGCAGCTCACGCATTGAACCGGGTGGCTGTAGCCAACAACAGGCTGTTTGGCTTAGGAAACCACGGGGTTGAACAATGGGATATCCAAACCGGTCGCATCTTGTCGTTTACAGCCTTTAACCAAAGTCAAAGCCCCAACAGTCAAAATACAGAACGTTCCGAGAACCAGCCATCACCCATTTGGATCAATTCAGAGGTCGATCACATCGAAAGCATCTCTCCTGATGGCACCTATGCTGTAAGCGTTCGAGAGAGAGCAGTCACGGTCTGGAATGTCGTGAATAGTCAGGTGGTGTTGACGCGGGAAGTTACGTCACCACTGGGATTGCGGTTTTCAGCAGATGGTGCTCGTCTGGCGCTCATGCAGGCTAGCCAGGTGCATGTGCTGCAACTGTCTTCCGATGTGCCAGTGCTTACACTTCAGTTGCCATCAGCCAAATTCTCTGGGGTGCGGTTTTCTGGCGATGGTCAATATATCATCACCACCGACATCACCGATACCACTGACAGTGAAGATTTTGTGCGTATCTGGAACGCGCAAACTGGCCAGCTTTTAGATAGCTGGCATGACTCCGCCGATACATATGTGTCAGACGCCGATATGTCGCCCGATAAGCAATGGGTGATAACAGCAGTAAACAAACGTGGGCGCTTTGGCGAGAATCAGTCTGGTGTTGTTCATCTCTGGGCTTGGGATTCAATCAAAAAAACGCACCGGCTTGCAGCAACCTTGCGCGGGCATTTGAAGCCAATTACCAGTGTTTGGTTTTCTCAAGATGGAAAACAGGTTATAACCATAGGTGAAGATGGAACAGCTCGTTTCTACTTTACGTACCTGCAAGATTTGGTCACTCGCGCATACCTGCGCATTCAAGAGTAGTGGAACAAAAGATTGCGTAACCAATTCATACTGCAAGTGAGAGATGCGCCAAAGTACATCTCTCACTACAAATTAACGTGGTGAAATCAAACTCAATTCCAATAGTACGTTACACCGCCGACTTCAAATAGAGTTCGTGTTCGCCCATTCACCTTTTCCTGTCCGGTGAAGCAATAGTAAGTTCCCTTCGAAAACGAAACCTTCGATTGGCGATCCGGATAGCTATAGCCCCAGAATTTTGTCTTTGATGTTTTGCAATTACTAACGCCAACACCGGGGGATGTCGTGTAGAGGCTAGATGCTTGTACAGTTGTCGTCGTCGCGATGTTTGCCATCAACGAAGCAATCACGATAAGCGCAGTAAGGCGGATCGATTTTTGACGCGCATTCATTTGAGTTTCTCCTGTTAGCTGTGAATGACACAGAATGACATAGTTGGATCGTGTCGATCTAATATTACTTGTAAATACGCTGTACACGTAGCAATGGATTGACCTGTGCAGGTAAGTTCATTTAGGCCTTTAAGGGGCGTTTTCAGCGATGGCTTTCCGGCAATCTTTCCCCGTAAGCGAATCGTTGGCTCTAGTTGATCTATGCCTGCGATGTGTAGGCTCAGCTTCAACAATTGAACCCAAATGCTGGGAGACACGAAATAACATTGACAACCCCCCACCCCCTTCGTAATATGCACGCCGTCCGAACAACTGAATCATCTGCAAGCACTCATCCAGAGAGGTGGAGGGAACGGCCCAATGAAACCTCGGCAACCCGGCCAAGCAAATTTGCTTGGCATTAAGGTGCCAAATCCGACAGACCTACTGGAAGATGAGCGACATGGCACAACCTTAAAATGCCCAATCGCCCTCTCAGTCTGGTCTAGACGAGAGGGCGATTTGTTTTGCGGTCGATCAATTCAAACAGGCAAACGGACTATCTAAGTTTTGAGGAGCAAGAACATAATCATGAGCGCAAACGAGTACGCCAACCCAGACGCATTGGTCAGCACCGAGTGGCTGGCCGCCAACCTAAACGACCCCAGCATCCGCATTGTCGAGAGCAACGAAGACATTCTGCTTTACGATGTGGGACATATTCCTGGCGCAGTCAAAATTGACTGGACGACCGACTTGAACGACCAGCTTGCCCGCGATTACATCAACGGCGAACAGTTCGCCAAATTGCTCAGCAGCAAGGGCATCTCGTCAGAGACGACCGTGATTTTTTACGGCGACAAGAACAACTGGTGGGCGGCCTATGCCTATTGGGTGTTTCAGCTCTTCGGCCACACCAACGCCAAGCTGGTAAACGGTGGGCGCAAAAAATGGATTGACGAGGGCCGCGAGGTGACGCGTGCCGTGCCCACCTACCCCGCCACAAATTACCCCGTGCTTAAGCGCGATGACACCAAG
>JAYTNY010000095.1:0-2419 GCA_043748055.1 Roseobacter sp. | reverse complement strand
CTTCGGCCACACCAACGCCAAGCTGGTAAACGGCGGGCGCAAAAAATGGATTGACGAGGGCCGCGAGGTGACGCGTGCCGTGCCCACCTACCCCGCCACGAATTACCCCGTGCTTAAGCGCGACGACACCAAGATTCGCGCCTACCGCGACCAGGTGCTGACCCATGTGAATGCCAAAGGCGCGTTGGTAGATGTGCGCAGCGTGCCCGAATACACCGGCGAGAAGCTGCACATGCCAGAGTATCCGCAAGAGGGCGCATTGCGCGGCGGGCATATCCCCGGCGCAGCCAGCATCCCCTGGGCGCAAGCGGTAAAAGAAGATGGCACCTTTAAGAGCGCCGCCGACCTGAAGGCGCTGTACGAGGGCAAGGGTGTGACGCCGGATAAAGACGTGATCGCTTATTGCCGCATCGGCGAGCGCAGCAGCCACACCTGGTTTGTACTAACCAACCTGCTGGGCTACAAGAACGTGAAGAATTACGACGGCAGTTGGACGGAGTGGGGCAACGGCGTGGGCTTGCCGATTGAGAAGTAAGCAGAAATAAACACGAAAAAACGAAGAGCCGAAGAATTAAATTCTTCGGCTCTTCGTGTAAAAATTCAAATCAAGTGCGTTAGGGAACTTTGACGTAAGCCGGAACTGTGTTGCCCGCCTCATCCGTAAACACCACACCGACAACCGTGAGACCAGCCGCTTTGCTCAGCTTCAGTTCAAAGCTTCCGTCGGCCCCAGTCATCACAGCCTGCCCATCTGCCGCAACACGCACATTGGGCTCGGTGGTGCCACGCACGATGATCGAATCCCCGTTTTGCGTAAGCGGTTCGAGCGTGAACGATGGCGAGGTGCGATCCACATCCAGCTTCACATCGGGCGATTGCGCGCTCTTGCGGCCATCCGGCGAAGTGACATAGAAACGATATTGATAGGCACCTTCTGATAATGTTGCCAATTCGCCCTTCATTTCACCTACGGCGTTGGCAGGAATCTTCTGCACGTCGCGACCTGTCGCGCCATCCACCACCACCAGCGTGGCACCTGGGAAGATGCGCGCCGTGAGTGTGATGCTCTGGCGATTGGTCAGCGCATGTGCCGGGCTGGCCGAATCAAAGGCCACAATAGGCACTTGCAACTCGACAGGCGAGAGGCGGCCATCTTTTGCGCGCACTTGTTCGCCAGTAACCACATCAGCTGAATCCACGCTAGTTACGGCACCCACACGACCCTCGTCTGTGTAGTGATACGTCGTGTCATCGTCTCGTCGAATCCGGAACTCAGTGCCTTTAACCACAAAGTTGCCGTCGGCGGTCTCTACAGCAAACTTGGGTTTGCCATCGGCGGATGGGGTGATGGCGTAAGCGACTTCACCATTCAACTGCATCACGCCCGATCCGTCGGCCTTCATGGCAACGGTGCCACCCGGTGAAAGAACGATCTGCGAGTTGTCGGCCAATACTACAGTAGTGGTCACCAGGGCAGTAAGCTGATCGCCACCACGCAAGGCCACAGGCGACGCACCGACGTTGCGCGACAGCGACCATTGCCAACCAAAGATGCCGGTGCGAGCTTGGCGCAGGCTGGCATCGCCACTCACGGTGCCCAACGTGGTGCCAGTGCTGCCGCCAAACAAAACGTACAACGATGCCATTAATACAGCGGCAAATGCCCCACCCAGACCACGCGCCACAGGTGGGTTCAGCCAACGCAACAGCGAATCCCAAAAGCTGGGCTGAGGCAAAGGCTTGGGAACCGCTTTGGCCTCAACAGCAATCAGGCGCGCGTTCTCAACCATCATCGCCTTCAGGATGTTGGCTTGAACAGACGGATTGAGCGGCGGGGTGCGGCGACCAGACTCGGACAGTACCCGCGCAATGAACTCATCGTTCATGCGCGAACCGCCATCTGGTCGCAGGTTGCCCGCCTTGTTTACATCGCTCACGATTGCTTCCTAATAATTAACTTAACTTCTCAACTACTTACTAATTACCACTTACTACTCACTCTTCTTGCTGATCGAGATACTTCTTCCGCATAGCAGAACGTCCTCGCGTAATATGCAACTCCACCATTCTTCGGCTGATGCCCATCACTCGTGCAACATCTTCAACTCTCATTTGCGAAACGTATCTAAGCGTTAGCACCTGGCGCTGTTCATCCGGTAATTGATGTAACAATTTTCGAATGAGCGTCATCTCTTCTCCACTGACCACTACGTCCTCAACGGACGGGCCAGGATCAGCAAAGGCGACTTCCTCGCTGAACTGTTCGTCATTGTTGGAGAACTCAGAGAAGGTGGTTTCTTGCCGTCCCAGGGACTTGTGTTTTCGCAACAAATCCACAGCTTTGAAATATGCAATGCGCAAGATCCAAGTAGAGAGGCTACTTTCTGCACGATAGTCTTTAACTGATTGCAAGACCGCA
>JAYTNY010000094.1:0-9971 GCA_043748055.1 Roseobacter sp. | reverse complement strand
AGCTGCATATCAGGTAATCGCTATACAAGTCCAGCAAATCTTGTGTCATTTCGCCATTTTAGAGTTTCGCTACCACCGGGTGCCTGCGTAACGTGAGTTACTAACCAGCTAAAGCCTCGGCCTCCTAACGACGAGCTAACGCGTGGCCCAGGCCTGCGCCACAGCCACCCACTCGTTTACGCTCAGCGTCTCCGCCCGCCGCGTCGGATCAATCTCGCAAGCCAGCAACAGCGCATCGGCCTCTGGCTTGCTCAAAGCTAATCCTGTTGCCAGGGTGTTGCGCAACTGTTTGCGCGGCATGGCAAACCCTGCCCGTGCCACCCCAAAAAGCGTGTCTGCGTCTATCGGCCTCGGCCCAGCATGCGGCACAATTTTGATGACCGCCGAATGCACTTTGGGCGGTGGGTAAAACGCTTCGGGCGGAATGGTTTGCACGTAGGTTGGCGTGCCGTAGAACTGCACACTCAGCGCCAGCAGACTCATCTCGCCGGGTTTTGCCACAATGCGCTCGGCCACTTCCTTTTGTATTGTCAGCACGATGCAGCCTACATTTAGCCCCGCCTCCAAAATTTTGCGGATGGCCGCTGAGGTGATGTAGTAAGGCAGGTTGGCGACGAACTTGACGGGTGCATTCGCAGGCTCGTCTTGTTCTTGCAACAACGTCGCAAAGTTCACCGCCATTGCATCGGCGTGAACGATGTGCAAGGCGCTAAGGTTCTCTGAGAACCTTAGCGCCTCTCGCAATTCTGGGATCAAGCTCTCATCCAACTCAATGGCAATGACCTTGCGCGCAACCTGCACCAAGTGCTGCGTTAGCGCGCCCAGGCCGGGGCCAATTTCGATGGCGATCTCGTCGGGCCTGATCTCGGCTGCGGCCACAATTTGGCGGGCGTGATGCTCATCGCGCAGAAAGTTTTGGCCCAGGCTTTTCTTGGGGGCGTTGGCAGGGCGGGCTTGGGAGTTGGGCATGGGTTGGTGCACAAGATTTTATCTTGTGGGGTGTTGCTCATCGCGCTTTGCGAATTGCTATGCCGCGATATATCCAATGCGATTTGAGCGATGAGATGGCCCAGCCCGTGCCCTCGGCCTAGATGGGGTGCATGATGCGCGAGCGCGGGCGAGATTGCGGGTCAATGGTCGCCATGCTGCAATAGATGGCTGCGCTGACGCGTATCATGAATTCATCCGCTAGCTCGGCAAATGTTTTTACTTCCACAGAAAAGCCTCCAGCAAGAATTTTTGCATTTGCGGCGTAGCTGTGCAGAAGACCTATCAGGTCTGAATTGCGTATTAGCTTACTGTGGGCAACTGATAGTGATTGATGATTTGTTGAGCTGCTTCTTCCGCAGGCACATGGGTGTTGTCTATGCTGAGATTGCTCACGAAGGGGATAGGCTCGAATAACTCGTGGCGGCCCACAACCGTGCGCAGCAATTCCACATCCCCAATTTTTCTAAATCGTTGGCGTGAGGCTTCCAACACTCGCCTGTCTAATTCAGCGCGGTTGCAAAAGAGCTGGACGTAATTAACTTCGCCGCCGTGCTTGTGGACGATGTCTTGCACGTCCTGCACAAACAGGTCGTCGAGGTGTAGCGCGTAACAAAACGTAAAGATCACGCCCGCCACGTTTTCGCGGGCAGCCACCTCAAAGGCCTCGAAGCGCAATTGGTCTACATAGCGCCCAAACGCGGGCGTGCCAAACTCAAAAAAGGCCCGTGCCAAATCTACGGTGAGGTGGTTGTGAAAGAGTTTGTAGCCTGTGCGGCGAGCGAGCGCCTCGGCAACAGTGAGTTTGCCAGTAGCGGGCGGGCCATAGATGAAGACGAGTTTCATGCGTGCCTCACAAACCTCCAGAATAGGGACGACATCCCTACGAGGAATGTCGTCCCGGAGGTTTCGGTCAGTACTCTACAACAACGGTCGTACCTTTCTCTTTCTTCTTGGGGTCTAGCTGCACGTAACGCTGGCTGTAGTTGTTGGGCGGCATGCTCCAGCGCCACACCCACTTGGCTGCATCGGCCAGCACGTTGATGCAGCCGTGGCTGCGCACCACGCCAAAATCGTTGTGCCAATAGGTGCTGTGAAACGCAATGCCGCTGGTGGTGAAGTAGCTGACCCAACTGACGCCGGGCAGATCAAACGAGCCGTCATCGCCCACCGCGCCGCCATACATGTGTTGGCTGGGGGTCTTACGAAACACTTGGAACTCGCCGGGCGTGGTGCTGAAGTCACGCTCATCGCTGTACTTCACGCCAGTTGCGGTGCGGGCGCTGAACACTTCTTTGCCGCGCTCGTAGGCATAAAACCGCTGCTCGCTCAGCTTCACTTTCAGCGTTTTCTCGGCTGGGTCTACTTCCGGCGAGAGCGGGGTGAACTCGGCTTGCGAGATGGGCCGCAGATATTTAGCGGGCACAAACCAGTTGGTGCTGCCGCCAAAAGCCTCATCCTCGATCTGATACCACCACTCGTCCTCGTTTATGGTGAAGTTGGGTTTGTCGGTGGGCGTGGTGCGCTGGCCTTTTACGGCTTTGATGGCTTTGTAGATGGTGCCGCCGTAGTAGCGATATTTGCTTTTGGGTGCAGCCTCGGAGGGGGCGATGCGCGTGTCGTAGAACGGGACGGTCAGCTCGGCCCAAATGCCTTTCTCGCCTACATCGGTCATGGGGGCGTTGAGTAAGTACGGCACAGGGTGAACGTTGGCGCTGAAGACATAGCCGCCCTGCACTTCGTACCACAGCTTGTTGTGGCTACTGCCGCTCTCGCCTTGCACGCTACCGAAGATGGGCAACACGCCATCGCGCACCAGCGCGCCCACTTTGCTGGATGATGTGTTGGGTTCGCTGCGAATAACCACGCCATATTGCAAGGCGCGGGCGAAGGTTTGGACGGGGCGAGGATTGGCTATTGGCTGTCGGCTATTGGCTGCGCCGTCGGTGTAGAAATCTTGTTTGGGCAGAGGCGGCAGCAGGGCGCGGGCCAAGCTGGCGCTGGCGAGTTTTAGGAGGGAGCGGCGGGAGAATTTCATCTCAATTCGTAGATTCGAATGCTCGCAATAAATGGGTTGGTTTGGGCAAGTTTCTCGGCAGCATCAAGACTCTCCGCCTCGATGATGTTGTAGCCCGTAATAGATTCCATGCTCCAGGGCAAGTCCCGGGTTCCACTTTTTGAGATTTCTCGACCCCCATTAAATCCACCTTGCTCCACTTGCTTATCGGAGATTGATTCAAACCAAGCCCCCCAAGCCTTCATGATTTCCGGGGTGGGCTTTTCAAATCCGAAATGCAAAAACATAAACTTTTTCATTGTTCTCTCCTTAGATTACTTAGTGTTAGGGACGACATCCCTTGCTTGTAGGGATGTCGTCCCTATCGGGATAGGTTCTTAGTGCTACCTAGCGCTTCAACGTTAACATATACGCCACCAAATCCTCAATCTGCTGCGGCGTTAATAACTTCTTGTACTCCCGCGACATCAGCCCATCCTGAAAGCCGCCGGCCAGATGCGCATCGGGGTCAACGATGCTGGTACGCAAATAATCCTTGGCGCTTTGGTTGGGCACGGTTGCGCCTGCGCGGCTGCCAATATCACCCAAGTTCATGCCAATGCCGGTAGCAGGCTTCTCGCCCGTGCCCACCGGGTGGCACTTGCTGCACGGTTGCAACTCGCCGCGCTCAGCTTTTACAGTTGTGTTGTAAAGCTGCTTGCCGTGTTCGGCATCGCCGGGCTGTGCCGTGTCCGCGCATCCCATCAAACAAACCACCCCAACGATTACAAACGTCACAGCGCGCATCATCCGTTTCATCCGCTTATCCGCTCCCTTATCCGTTGACGCCAACATACACCACCCGATACACCACGCTCGTCCCAAAATCGGCGATGTATAAATTTTCATCTGGCCCAACAACGACATCTATCGGATACAAAAAGCCACTGCCAAACACGCTGTCGTCGGGCGTGTAGCCGCCGCGATTGTCCGACGTGAGTTGTATCCGTTTCACCTCGCCGGTGTTCCACAACGCAATAAACGCGTTGTCGAAATATTCGGGCGGGTAGGCCTTGCCGGTGTAGAACGCCAGCCCGGTAGGCGTGGAATGCGGCGCAAAGCTCAGCATCGCTTGCGTTTTGCCCGCTTGGTTCAGCGGGTCGTCCTTCGCAAAGCCATAGTCTTGGCCCTCTTTCACTTGGTTAAACTCGTCGGGCGCAGGCAAGCCATCGGGTCCGGTCTGGCCGCTGTTGTCGCCGCTGAAGAAATCGCCTTTGCTGTTGAAGGCGGCCTCGAACGGGTTGCCAAAGCCGCGCGCAAACACGCGCACATCCCCGCCATCGGGGCTGACCGACAGAATGGCCGCCGCACGCGGGTTCTTTTCTATGCCGTCATCGCTGGTGGCGCCCACGCCAAAATACAGGCGGCCATCTGGCCCAAAGCTCAGGCTGTTGTTGCTGTGTGGGTTTAGGATGAGCGTGGGCAGGCCTTCGGCCAGCGTGCGGCGCGTGTCGGCCAGGCCGTCGTTGTTGGCATCTTTCAACGCCTCAATCTTTCCGGCGG
This sequence comes from Roseobacter sp., assembly GCA_043748055.1. Lineage (GTDB taxonomy): Bacteria > Chloroflexota > Anaerolineae > J036 > Brachytrichaceae > JANMVQ01. The sequence goes on along the minus strand of JAYTNY010000094.1, from coordinate 5,425 downwards.
ATGAAACGAATAATTCATCGCCGCGCCACACCAGGCCCAGCAACAACGAGAAGCCATCGGCCCACTGGGTTACCGCATCGGCTACGTGGTCGTTGTCGGTGTCCTTCGCCAGCCAAATGTTGCCAGCGATGTCGGCAATAAATAACTCGCCGCTGGGCTTAAACGTCATGGTGGTGGGGTTGTCTAGGCCCGCGTTGTTCAGCTTGGCTGAGGCGTAGACCTCGGCTGTGAACCCCGGCGCGAGTTGAATGGCTCGGCGGCTGGCATCGCGCTCGCGTTCGCGGGGTGGGGTGCTGATGTGGCTGAGGCCCGCCAGAGACGATGCCGCAATCACAGGTGCCGTCAGTGCAAGGCCCATCCATTGGCCCCGCCCCATGTGCAACAGCCTGCGTGGCAACACCATGACCGCGACGACAAGCGCAACTGCGAACCCAGCCCACCCCCACGCCAGCAAGTCTTGTTTGCCGATGCGAATCAGCGGCTCGCCAATGCCCACCGGCACAAGGCTGAGCGCAAGATGCGCCGCCGCGCCCAGCGCCCCCTCCAGCACCAGCAACCCACCTAGCCAACGCCTGCGGGCCAGCAGTGCCAGGCCTGCAACCAGAAGCCCCATCCACAACAGGATGAGCGCGGACGTAGAAAAATTGACGAGAAGAGAAGAGGTTTGCATGAGCGTTCGTAAGTCATTATGAGCGCACGTGCTGAACCTTTGCTGATTATTGCTTTAGCGCATACTCAAGATCGCTCTTCATCTGGGTGTAGCTGATGCCGCCCGTGTGCTTAAATACCTGCTCACCTGCGCCATCCAGCGTAACAAACACCGGGATGGCCGACACGCGGAAGCGCCGCTCCATTTTGTCGCTGCTGTTCGCGTCAATATCGTAAGACTCAAAGGTGATGCGGTCGGCGTATTCTTCTTTCAGCTTGCGCACGGCAGGCTGCATGCTTTGGCACACCGTTCACCACTCGGCAAAAAATTCAATAAACGTGGGCTTGGCCTGGGTTTTTGTGCCGCCATCGGTTTGGGTGGACGGGGCTTGGTTTGGGTTGGGTACTGCGATGGTGGCAATGGGTGCAGGCCCGCTTTGGCTGCCCCCGCACGCCGCAGCCAGTGTGGCGGGGAGCAAAAGCGCGGCACGCAATAAGTTTCGTCGGTTCATAATTGGCCTCCTGCCGTTATTATCGTCCTTTATCACCCCATCCCCAAAAAGACGTTAAACAGGCTGATGTAACATTCTCGCGTTAGACGTAAAAATCCCTTGCCTTAGCCGTTATCGAATCCTCCCGAAGGTTGCTTAAAAGAGCCTAATTCTTGCAAGTTCAACCTTCGGGAGGATAAGTTCTACGTTCTCGCGCTTAGTATAAAAATCTCTAATCTTGAATGCTTTGGGTTTTTCAGACAGGATGACAGGATTCAACAGGATTTATGAAAATTCTTATCCTGTTAAATCCCGTCATCCTGTCCAAAACAAAAACCTGGGGTAGTGAATTCCAAATCCTCATGTATCCCGATAGCGAAATTCTCTTTCCCGCCCGCTCTATACCCGAACTGCGCAACGCCCGCCCCGGTGACGCATGGAACAACTTGGTTGACCGCGTAAGTATGCTGCCCGAAAAGCACGAGGATGTGCTCGCCTTCTCGCTGATGATGATTCGCCTGGGCAATTGCCTGACCTGCGACTTGGACAGCTACCGCGCCAGCTTGGGCTGCAACCAATGCGCCCGCCGCACCGTGCAATCGTTCAAAGCCAAAGACGACAAGCTGATTGCCAAAATGGAAGAGGCACGGGCGGAGTTAAAGGAATACCACAAGAAGTAAGAAGCATGAAGTGAAAAGGTTGAAAGAAGATCACGCAGACTTTCATACTTCATACTTCATACTTCATACTTCATACTTCATACTTCATACTTCATACTTCATACTTCATACTTCATACTTCATACTTCATACTTCTTACTTCTTACTTCGCCATGACTCGCATCAAACTGCCCACCCCACGCGCGCATGCCAACGGTTTGCTGCATGCCGACCTGCCCGACGATTACACCAGTTTGTCGTTGGCGGCGGATATGCGCATTCGCCAGCTCACCCAGCTTTTCCCGCGCACGCACCAAATGTATGCGCTGCTGCTAAACGACCCGCGCGCGGTGGCGCACTGGAACTTGGCAAATTACTTGACCGTGGGCAAGCTGAACTACAACGATCACGGGCCCATTCACGCCCGCGTGACGTGCGCGTATTCGATGGAGCTGATGACGTTGTTGGCCCAGGCCAATGTGCCGTGCGATGTGATCGAAAGTGGCTCTGGCGATCTGGACGATGCGTTTCTGGTGGTGCTGGCGGCCATCATGCTGCACGATATTGGCAACGCCTTGCATCGAACAAATCACGAGGCGATGGGCGTGGGCATGGCCCGCCCCATTCTGGAGGACTTGCTCAGCCAGATTTACGCCGACACCGAGCAACGCTACCTCATCATGGACTTTATCTTGTCCGCTATCGAATGCCACGATATTCATCCCGCGCCGCTTTACATGGAGGGCGCAGTGGTGGCTGTGGCCGATGGCTGCGACATGACCAAAGGCCGCGCTCGCATGCCCTTTGATTTAGGCAAGATCGATATTCACGCCGTGTCGGCGCTGGCTATCGAAGAAGTCAACATCCGCCGCTGCACCGATTGCGACACGCCGGTCGAGATTGAGGTGTTGATGAGCAACTCGGCGGGTATCTTCCAAGTGGAAGAGACGCTGGTGAAGAAGCTGTTGGTGACGCCGTTGCGGGCATACGTGACGGTGAAGGCCAGCACCATCGACCCGCAATCCGAATACGACAAGCGCATTATTCAGAGCGTAACGCTGCGCAATGGGCGGTTGACGCCGACTTGATATGTATTACTCTGGCTTTTTCGCGGAGGTACGGAGGAAGCGGAGGCACAGAGAGTTTCTCATCATCTCCGCTCCTCCGTACCTCCGCGAAAAAAAATCTGTTTAATCTAATGAGCGATACAACTTGGCAAAACCGCTGGGAAGAAGCGGCCAAGAAAGAACGCGAGGCGTTTGATCAAATCTCTGTGCCCGATTTGCTGGAGATGCTGCGCCGCCGCCAGTTCGGCCAGTATTACAGCATCTGGAACTCCATCGCAGCCCGCTCCACCTTAAAAGAAGCGGGCTGGGCGCTGATAGAGGTGCTGGAGCGTCGCAGCATCGATTCGCTGTATCGCTGCAACTGTGCCTCGGCGTTAATTGAGTTGATGAAGACGACGCAATGGCAACCCACCGATATTTGCGCCGACGATGCCGAAGGCTTTGCCGCACGCCTGCGCGAATTTAAGCGCGATGTGATGCGCCAGATCATGCGCGAAGGTTAGGCCTTGCGCTTGGGCAGCCTGCGCCGCAAGCGCACCACAAGGCCCACTGTCAGCCCAATCACCATGGGGAAAAAGACCAGCAGTGCGATGGTGACAACAACGATGGTTTCCAGAGGGCTGACTGGGCCGATGTTAGACATTTGAAGGTGAAGCATCCTGAGCGCAGGGCTGGCTTGGTTACAAGATGGAACTGCAAAACCAACTGCCAGCCCGAAGTCGAAGGAGCGCTCAATGTGGAGCTTGGCAAGCGTAGCGTAGCATCGAGCGCTCCTTCGACTTCGGGCGGCCTCATACGCAACAACAAACCTGTTGAGATCAGGGCCGCCCTGCGCTCAGGATGCTTTCTGCAGGATTTTCGAAATTACAGTCGCACCGCTCGCCCTTCTTTCGCACTTTGCAACAGCGCAACAATCGTCGCCACGTTCTCGCGTGAATCGGCCAAACTGATGCGCGGGGCTTTGCCCAGTAGCACCGCATCGGCCATGTCTTCCACCTCGCCACTGTAAAGCTGTGTAAAGCCATCCACTTGAACCGGCTCAAGCTGGTCGCTCGCTTTGCCCACGTAAATCGTCTCGTTGTCCGTCGGCTTAAACGGGCGCGGCACCATAATCACGCCCTCGCTGCCCACGATTTCTATATTCGTTCTGAACGGCGCACGAAAGCCGCAATCGAACTGCGCGGCGGCGCCGTTGGCAAACTCAATCGTGCCGTAAAAGCTCTCGTCCACGCCGCTTTGTGCGCCCACAATCTGGTGGCCCATCACCCGAACCGGCGCTGCGCCAATCATTGTGCGGGCGTAGCTGATGGGGTAACAGCCCACATCCCACACGCTGCCGCCCGCTAAATCTGCGGCCAGCCGCACGTTGCTGGTGCCGCTGAGGGTGAACGTAAACGAGCCGCGCACCAGCTTCACCTCGCCAATTGCGCCTGCATCAATTAATTCTTTTACTTTCAACGTTTGCGGGTGATGGCGATACATAAACGCCTCGGCCACCACCACATGGTTTTGCTCCACCGCTTCAATTACCGCGTCCAACTCGGCCACCGTCACGGTGATGGGTTTCTCGCACAGCACATGCTTGCCTGCCTGGGCTGCCATAATCGTCCACTCGGCATGCAAGCTGTTGGGCAACGAGATATAGACCACGTGAATCTCCGGGTCGGCCAGCATCTCCTCGTATGAGCTGTAGGCCATGTCAATGCCCCACTCATCGGCATAAGCCTTGCCCTTGCCGCCCTGGCGGCTGGCGACGGCGATGAGTTGGTTGCGCTCGCTGGCGCGCAACGCAGGAATAACCGAGCGGTTGATGCGGGCGGTGCTGAGCAGGCCCCAGTTTAAGGTTTGGTTTGGCATGTGACTTCCTCGCAACGAGTATAGACTTGTCCTCACTATGCGATTTGAACATTTAGCAGTGAACGTAAAAGACGCACGCGCCGTGGCCGATTGGTATGTGAAGACGCTGGGACTGGTCATCAAGCGCCAGTTGCCCGACCCGCCTTACATTACCTTTTTGGCCGATGCGGGCGGCAACATGATGTTCGAGTTCTACCAGCAAGATGTGCCGGTGGCCGATTACGCTGCCATCCCTGCGTTCTCGTTGCATCTAGCATTTCTGGTGGATGATCTTGAAGGCACACGCGCCGACTGGATTGCGGGCGGCGGCAAGGCCGATGGTGAGATCACGACGACGGCGGCTGGCGACCGGCTGGCTTTTGTGCGCGACCCCTGGGGCTTTACGCTGCAACTGGTGCAGCGTAAAACGCCGATGTTGTAAAGGCCGATATTGTGATGTTGTAATGATGGAAAGCAAATTAAAAGAACTAAAAGTTCATCTGGCCGAGGTGTATGACTTGGGTATGGTGGGCGCATTGCTTGGGTGGGATCAGGCCACCTACATGCCACCCGGCGGCGCACCTGCGCGTGGGCGGCAGGCGGCGCTGATTGGGCGCTTGGCCCACGAACGCTTTACCGATGCCGCAGTAGGCAAGTTGTTGGATGATCTACAGCCGTATGGCGAGGGCTTGCCGTATGACGCTGACGATGCCGCCTTGTTGCG
>JAYTNY010000093.1:0-9945 GCA_043748055.1 Roseobacter sp. | reverse complement strand
TTGATTAAGGATGCGCTCAAGCGCATCAGCAAGCGCACGGATTACGAAGAGATTGGCGGCGCACCGCTGCTGGGTGTGGACGGCGTGGTGATTATTGGGCATGGCCGCAGCAACGCCCGCGCGATTAGAAACGCCATGCTGCGTGCCGCCGAATGCGTAGAACGCGGCGTGGTAGAAGCGATTGAGAAAGGATTGGAGACGCTGCCCAAGACACAGGCGATGGCGGCGTAGAGGAGATAGGGATGAGGGATGAGGGATGAGGGATGAGTGCGCACTCACCCCTCATCCCTCATCCCTCATCCCTCTAGAAATGTCCAGAAGCAAACGATTTTCGAGCATGATGCGCGGGAGCATTGGCGGCATGCGGCGCGTGGCGGGCTATGCCAGCGGCAAAGTACGCGCCCGCCGCCAACGCAAGCGCGAAGAACGCAGCCGCGAGCTGACGCGGGTGAATGGCGCACGCCGTGTCGTTATCACCGGCATTGGGGCCATTACGTGTTTGGGGCTGAGCTTGCAAGAGACCTGGGGCGCGATGGTGGCAGGCAAAAGCGGCATCGGCCCAGTGACGCGCTTCGATGCCAGCCATTTGCCCGTGCGCATTGCGGGCGAGATCAAAGGCTTTGACGCCAGCAAATATATTGACCAGAAAGAATTGCGCCGTACCGCGCGGGTGAGCCACGTAGCCGTGGCTGCTGCGCAAGAGGCTTACCAAACCAGCGGATTGCAGATTGGCAAAGACGTGCAGCACGACCGTGTGGGCGTAATCATGGGCACGGCTATGGGCGGCTTCGAGATGTCCGAGAGTGCGTTGGCGGATTTGCGGATTGGCCCGCGCAAGATGAATCCGTTTGCGCTGCCCGCCGCGTTGCCGAATGCGCCCGGCCATCACATTAGCAAGGTGTTTGGGGCCACGGGCGTGTTAAGCACGGTGGTGGCGGCGTGCGCATCGGGCACGCAGAGCATTGGCGATGCAGCTGAGATGATTCGGCGTGGCAAAGCCGATGCGATGTTTGCGGGCGGTGTGGAAGCGGTGATTAACGAAAGTGCGCTGGCGGGGTTCGCGCTCATGCGCGTGCTGAGTACAAATAACGATGACCCCACGCGCGCACAACGGCCTTTTGATATCACCCGCAACGGGTTTGTGTATTCCGAGGGCTGCGTGGTGATGATGTTGGAAAGCTTGGAAGTAGCGCGTGGGCGTGGCGCGCACATTTACGCCGAGGTGTTGGGGTTGGGTGTTTCGTCGGATGCGTATCACATTGCTATTCCCGACCCAACGGCCAGCGGCGCGGTGCGGGCCATGCAGTGGGCTATTGAGGACGCAGGCGTGCGGCCCGAAGATGTGGACTATGTAAACGCGCACGGCAGCGCGACCGAGACAAACGATCCGCTGGAGACGAAGGCGATCAAGCTGGTGTTTGGTGAGCGGGCCTACGACATCCCCGTGAGCAGCACCAAAAGCATGACCGGGCATGCGATGGGCGCGAGTGGTTCTATCGAAGCGCTGGCAACGGTGATGTCGCTGAAGACGGGCATTCTGACGCCCACCATCAACTTAAACACGCCCGACCCCGAATGCGATTTGGACTATGTGCCCAACGTGGCGCGCAAAGACGATATTCAAGTGGCGGTGTCCAACTCATTTGGGTTGGGCGGGCAGAATGCCAGCATTGTGTTGGCGAGATACGAAGAGTGAATGGGGATTAGGGATTGGTGATTTATGCCAATTACTAATCACTAATCACTAATCACTAATTATGCGAATAAGTGTTGACGAAAAGAAAGTGAAGCGGAACACCTTGCTGGGGCGCTATGCGCTGGTAGGGTCGTTGGTTATTTTGATGGGCGGGCTGGTGTTGACGTTGTTCGGGCAAAACTTTGGTTTGCTGGACGCGAAGAACACCACGCTGTTCTTTGCCATCTACGCGGTTATTTTGGTGCTGGGCTTTGGCATCTCACGCATAGGCATGCACTTTGGCAACCGGCATCTCTCGCCATTGCGGCCCGAGCTGGCGCTGCGCGAGAACTTGAAGGGGCTGGATCGCAAGTATGCGCTGATGCTTTTTCAACAGCCGACGGATTACTTTTTGGTGGAGCCGGGCGGCGTGACTGTCTTTATCATGCGCGGGCAACCCGGCAAGACGGCTTATAAAGCAGGTAAGTGGAAACGCCGCGAGAGCTTCCTCACCTTTTGGATGGGCCGCGAGGAGCCGCTGGGCAACCCCACTGCGGATGCCACCGAAGCGCTCAAAAAGATTGGCGACATGCTGGCGGCCAAGTTCCCCGATTTGAAAGTGCCGGTGCGGGCGCTCATCGTTTTCACCAACGCCAAAGCCGAGTTGGATGTGGAGCCATCGCCCATTCCGGTGTTGATGGCCGACGACTTGAAAGACTATTTGCGCAGCGACAACAAATTGCGTGAGCTGCCCAACAGCGTGATGCGCAAAGTGCGCGAGGCGTTGGGCGCGCCGGAGTTGCCGAAGGGCGATCAGCAATAGCCTTCTTGCAAAAGTAGGGGCGTTGCATGCAACGCCCCTACAGCTTGGCACAGAACGCGTCCTTCGACTCCGCGCGCATTTTCTATTCGATGTTCATCATAAGCATGAGGCGCGCTGCGCTCAGGATGCTCTTGGTGGTGGGTACGTAACGCGCTCAGCAAGGCACAACCACACGCACCGTAGTGCCTTTGCAGAGCTGGCTCTCGATCTGCAACGTTGCGTCGAACTGCGCAGCCCGCTCGCGCATAGAGTGCAGCCCCAGGTGTCCGGGGAAGTTTTGATTTAGATCGAACCCATCTCCATTGTCACGGATTTCCAAGACGAGTTTATGGTCTTGCGTAAGCAGACTTATATGAGCCGTTGTTGCGTGTGAGTGCTTAATCAGATTTTGGACGGCCTCAATTCCGATTCGATACAACGCTTCTTTGACCGGTAAAGGCACATCCGGCTCATCCGCGTCAAATTCTGCTGTGGTCTGGATTCGTTGCCGCAGCATGAGTACCTCGGATTGTTTGCGTAATGCGGCTAACAATCCTTCGGTTTGCAAAGATTCTGGCCGTAACTCAAATATCAGCGCCCGTAGTTCGACTAGTGCTGCTTCGGAGAGCGTGAGAATGTAAGCCAACGGGTCTATGATGGCACTGATGCCATTTGCATGATTCTGGCTATCCAGACTTACGAAATTTTGCGCACGATCCATGGCGGTGCGCGTGCCCAGCACAATGCCAAACAAAGCCTGCGAGACCGAGTCGTGCAGCTCGCGGGAGAGGCGGCTGCGCTCGGCCATAGCTGCGGCTTGAATTTCCTGGGTCTGGGTAACTTGCAGCAGCCTGGTGAGTTCGTGGGTACGTTCGGCCACGCGCTGCTCCAACAAGTTCTGCTGGGCTTGTAGTGCCATTGCGTTGCGTTTGCGTTCTATCCCGGAGCCAATAATCTCGGCGGCCAGACGCAGCAGAATAATATTGTCGTCGGTCCAGGTTCGCTCCCTGCCAACAGACTTCAGGCTTACCGCAGCGATGATTTCCTGGTTCGACCAGACAGGCACCATCACAAGCGACTTGATGCCAAAACGATTTAAGCTATCGCGGGCGCTTTGTGGCGCAGAAGATTCTGGATCGAGCGTATTCACTTGCGCGTGACCTACTGTGGCAAATTGTTTATTCCACCAGTCGTCGTCAATATTGGCGGGCATGGGCACGAACAACTGGCTGAGCGTTTGCAGGTTGGGGCTGGCTGGTGAAATCCATTCGTGAATAAGCTCGATCATGGCCTGTGCGTTGGGTTCAGCACCTTTAGTTACTTGCATGAAGCCACACAGGTCTACGCCCGTAAATTCTCCTATAGATTGCATGGCAAATTGAATGCCATCATTCAGTTGCTCTGGCCGCAGGCTCATAAATTTGGTGGAGATGGAGGCCACGCGTTGTTCAAACGCCACCCGATGGCGAATGATCTCCTCGGCTTGTTTGCGCTCGGCCACTTCTTGCCGCAGGGATTGGTTGAGCTGATGCCATTGCTGGGTGCGCTCGACCACGCGTTGTTCCAGCACGGCATTGGCCTGTTGCAGTTCGTTCTCCAGATGGCGGCGCTCCGAGATTTCTGTCTCCAATTGCTGGTTGCGCTGCAACAGGTCTTGTTCGGTGCGGTGGGTGCGGGCCTGCATGTCGGCCATATAGCGCACCACCACTCGGATCACCAGAATCTCGCAGGCCAGAAAGATGGAGTAGGCGACGCCTTGATACACGAGTAAGTTGGCCTGTGTATTGGCGGGGTCGGCGGGGGCCTGGCCTAACTTAATCCACACGCTTAGCCAGATGATGACGACTTGTAACCCCGCCGCAACCAGCATGCCGCGCACGCCATAAGCAAACCCAGCCCAGGCCACCAGCAACAAAGCCACCGCCGTTGCGACGCCCAGGGTGGGCGAGGGCAGCCCCTCGATAAACATGACGATGGATGCCAGGACAAACCCGATGCTGAAAGCCTGAAGCACGTAACCGCGATGCAGCAGCCGCAGCAGCACCAGGCAGGTTGCTACATAGGCTGGAATGACAGTGACCAGCAGCATGCGTGATGTGACGACGAAGAACAGCAGCGGGATCGAAATTGCGGCGCTCAGCAATGAGATTAATAAAACGTTGTGGATAACCCCGGCCACGCGCGTCTTTTCCTCATCGTTGGGGAAGTAGGGGGGTGCAAAGAATTGTCGGATGCAGGTCATGGCTGTTAGTCGCAGGCGCAGGCGGTTTTCATCCGGCGCTACGGCTTTACGGGCATTGTAGAGAGATATTTGCTCAAATTAGGTTCAGATTGAGAATTGTCGACTTGCCATAACTATTTGTTAAAGGCTTCTAAAGACAAAAATCAATTTTATTGAATTTGATATTGATTTTATTGATTTACCTATTGACTTTTCTTTGAATGACTTTAATATATTTGAGTAACTTCAGAGAGAAATTCAAATATATTGAGGTGACGATGAACGCTTTACCTAGCCAGTGCCCTATTTGTGGCGGCGGCATTACCATAACAAAAATACATTGTGATGAATGCGATGTGACCCTCGAAGGCCGCTTTGCGCCCACGCCCGCAGCCAGCAATGCCTTCAGCCAGCTTAACCCCGAGCAAATGCAATTTGTGATGACGTTTGTGAAGTGCGAAGGCAAGCTGAACCGCATGGAGGACGAGCTAAACCTCAGTTACCCCACCTTGCGGGCCCGTTTGCAAGATGTGATTCGCGCCCTGGGCTACGAACCCGGCAAAGACGAACCCCAAGCGACCCGCGTGACCGAAGACGCCCGCAAGCGCATTCTGGATGACCTGGATGCCGGGCGGATTAGCGCGGAACTAGCGATGAAGATGTTGGCAGCCTAATGCTGCACAGGAGAAATAGAAATGCTATTTGATGAAGCGTATTCAAAAACCAAGATGCAGCATGCAGCGCTGTTGCACGAGGCCGAGCAGGAACGCCTGGCCGCAGATGCCAGACTGCACACGCAGCAAGTCCTAAACGACACGGCGCGGTCACTACAAGAAATTCGCCCCTACGTCAGTATTTTTGATCTTATTGGAGTGCTGCTGCGCAGCAAACGCTATGCAAACTAAAACAATCCCTACGGGCGAAACGCCCGAGCTTGTTCTTAATCTACGGCGCAACCTTATCTTGAAAGGGGATGAAAATGCGATTGAGATTGTCATCAACACCCGCGATGAGGCGCAGTTGCAAGTGGAACAGCACGCTGGCAAAGTCTTAGTGGACTGTGACAAAGACGTGCAGATGACTGTGCCGGTAGCCACGCTGGTTCGGTTGCAACGCGTGCGTGGCAATGCCGAACTTAGCATGCTGCACGGCGATGTGGACATTGACCGCGTGGGCGGCAACTTGCGGCTGGAAGACATTAACACCTCGCACATCCACAAGGTGGATGGCAACTTAGAAGCCAGGAAGTTGGGCTCGGCTTTCTCGTGCGAGGGCGTGGGTGGCAATGCCAGCGTGATTGGCGCAGCGTGCCCTATCGATCTAAGCGCAGGTGGTAATTTGGAGTTGAAGGATGTGCCCGGCATGGTGCGTGGCAACGCGGGTGGCGATGTGCGGCTTACGCTGATTTTGCCCGACGATGCGCCCATCAAAGTGAACCTGGGCGCGGGCGGGCAGGCCTGGGTAGATGTGACGGGCGGCGTTGACGATATGGGGATGAGTGTGACGGCTGGGGGCAATATTGATTGTCGATTGCCGCAAGACACGGATGCTCGAATCAACATTGCCAGCGGCAGGGGCACTCAAAACATTAAGCTGGGCGAGGGCGCGGGGCTGATTGAGTTGGCCTGCGGCGGCAATGTTAATTTGTCGGGGATTGGTGCGGCCAATGACTATCACACCTGGGAGCACGACGACCCGGAGCGCGTCGCGAAATCCATCAAACTGGGCGAGAAGCGCACCGTGGTGTTTGAGGTGGGCATTGACCTGAAGATTGAAGGCTACGACGGCGACGAGGTGATTATTGAGCGTGGCGCGAACAGCGTGCAAGATGTGGACGGCGAGATTCATATTAATTCGGACATGGGCTGCCGTGCGCGCGTGCCCAACAACACAGTGGTGCGGGCCGAGGTGGGCGTGGATGTGCAGGTGCGCGACTTTGAGGGTGAGTTGAACCTGGAGGCGGGCGCGTCGGTGCGGGTGAAGGATTTTGTGGGTGTGCTGCATGCAGAAGCCGGGGCTGCAGCCAATGTGAACTTTACGCCCACAGGCGATTCCAAAATTGAGGCCGGGGCCGATGTGCGCTGCCGGATCCCTGAAGATGCCAGCGTGATTGTGAACCTGACCGACATGAAGGGCGAACGCACCGAGACGTTTGGCACGGGCGCATTCAAGTTGGATTTGGCCGCTGGGGTTTTTGCGCGCGTGCGAACCTTTAGCGATGACGAACTGGAAGGCGAGGGCGTTAAGTTTGGTTACGACAGCGAGCGTGGCTTTGTCGCCAACATCAGCCCGGATATTGAGAAGCAAATTCTAGAGTTCACCTCGCAAATGACCTCGGCAGCGGCGCAGCTTTCGGAAGGTGTCAGCACCATCCCCATGCCAGACTGGCTAAAGGGTGAGGTGAGCGACATGCACCGCCGCGTGGAAGAGGCGACCCGCCGTGCGCAAGAGCGCATTGCGCGGCGCATCGAGAGCGCCACCCGCCGCGCCGAGCGCAAATCCCAAAAGACCAGCAAGCGCGTAAAGGTGACGGGCGACTTTGACATTGACTTGCCCTTCTTCAAGCGCAAGATCGAGTTCAACACCGATTTTCCCAGGCCGCCGATGCCCCCCGATGCCCCGATGCCGCCCTCGCCTTTTGCCAGCGCCAAGCCAGCCAGCGAGCCAGCGCGTGAACCGGTGGGCGACGCCGAGCGCATGGCGATTCTGCGCATGCTGGAGCAGAAAAAGATTACAGCCGAGCAAGCCGCGCAGTTGTTGGCGGCGATGGGGGCGTGACTTGCAACATGGGCTTCAGGCTTCAGCCGGTAAGTGGCGCCGTTCGAACTGGGACTCGGCTGGCGCTACTGCCGGTTGAAGCCTGAAGCCCACGTTATACACGACATGATGGAAACCAAAATTGACTTTTTATCCGCTGAGTTCCGCAACAACCCATATCCCTACTACCAGCACATGCTGGCCGACGATGTTACGTTTATAGACAAAGGGGACTGGGTAGATGTGATTGTGACGCAATATGACCACGTTGCGGCGCTGCTGCGCGACCCGCGCCTGGTGCGCGAATTCGCCCGTGAAGGCAACACCTGGACGCCGCCCGAAAACTGGAAGCCCTACTTCGACATGATCGGAAATTGGATGTTGATGCGCGACCCGCCGCATCACACCCGCCTGCGCGGGCTGGTGAACAAGGCATTTACCCCCGCTGCGGTTAATCTGTTACAAGGCCGCATTCAAGCCATTGCCCATGCGTTGCTGGATGAGGCTGCAGCCCGTGAGCAGTTTGACCTTGTGAGCGAGTATGCCTTCGAGCTGCCCGTCCGCGTCATCGCCGAGATGTTGGGCGTGCCCACCGACCAGCGCGAGCAGTTCAAGGAGTGGTCGAACACGCTGGCGGCTGCGCTTGACTTCAACAACGATGGCGCAGTGATGGAGCGCGCCGCCGTAGCCGCGCACGAGATGACGATCTTTATGCGCGAGCTGATCGCTGCCAAGCGCCTGAACCCAACCCAAGATATTTTGACCGGCCTGGTACAAGCCGAGCAAGACGGCGACCGACTCAGCGAGGACGAAGTGATCTCGACCTGTGGCCTGCTGCTGTTCGCCGGACACGAAACCACCGTGAACCTGATTGGCAACGGCACGTTTGCCTTGCTTCGCCACCCCGACCAATTAGCGCTGCTTCAGCGCAACACCGATTTGTTGCCCAACGCCATCGAGGAAATTCTGCGTTACGAAAGCCCCGTGCAGGCCACCGCCCGCACTGCCGCTGAGGACGTGCAGGTGGGCAACGCCGTGCTGCCCAAAGGCCGCGATGTGATGATAGTGATCGGCGCGGCCAACCGCGACCCGCGTCAGTTTGCTCAGCCAGAGCAATTCGACATCACCCGCAACCAAGCCAAACACCTGGCGTTTGGGGGCGGCATTCACTATTGCGTGGGCGCACCGCTGGCCCGCATGGAGGGCCAGATCGGCCTCGGCACATTGTTTCAACGCTTCCCCCATCTTGCGCTGGAAACCGATTCACCCGAATGGCGCGACAACTTTATTTTGCGCGGGCTAAAGGCACTGCCCGTCTCAATCTAAAACCTCTGGGGTCTTGTCTGGTTTCGATGTGGAACTTCGGTTCGCAATAAGACCCCGGAGGTTTGATTCATGCAACAGGAGAACATGATGACGACGATACCTATGCCAACGACGCCAACCGATACCTCACTCGATCGTTGGCAATTTCGCTTCTTCACCATTTGGGCCACGCAGGCCGTCTCGCAAGTTGGCTCGGCCGTTGTGCAGTTCGCGCTCATCTGGTGGATTACGCAAACGGTTGGCTCGGCCACTGCGTTGGCTACTGCGTCGCTGATGGGGCTGCTGCCGTATGTAGTGCTAAGCCCGTTCGCGGGTGCGCTGGTAGACCGTTGGAACCGCAAGCGCATCATGGTCGTTGCAGATGCCATCAGCATGTTTTGCATAATGGGGCTGGCGTATTTGTTCGCCACAGGCCAGGTTCAAATTTGGCATGCCTACGCCCTCATGTTTGTTCGCTCGTGCTGCGGCGCGTTTCAGGGCAACGCTATGCAAGCCTCTACCGCGCTGTTGGTGCCGAAGGCGCACCTAACGCGCGTGGCGGGTTTTAACCAAATGGTGCAAGGCGGCACAGGCATCCTCGCACCTATTCTTGCGGCATTGTTATTGGTCTGGCTTCCCATCCACGGCATCTTGATGGTTGACGTCATCACCGCCTTGCCCGCCATCACTGCGTTGATGATCTTCATCATCCCTCAGCCCGTGCGTGAGGTAAACGACCAGAAGCCCGCCACCAACGTTCTTCAAGATATGCGCGAGGGCTTCTCGTTTGTGGTGGGTTGGCGTGGCCTGTTCTACACGTTGCTCATGGCCATGCTCATCAACTTTCTGCTCACGCCCACGGGTGCGCTCATGCCGTTGCTTGTCACCAATCACTTCAATGGCAATGCCGCCGATCTAGCGAAACTTGAATCGGCGTTGGGCCTTTTCGTCATCCTCGGCGGCATCACGCTTAGTGCGTGGGGTGGGTTTAAGCATCCGCGCAAGGGCCGCATCATCACCATGTTGGTGGGGTTAACCGGCCTGGCTGTGGGGGTTTTGTTGATTGGGTTTGCACCGGCCCACGGGCTTTGGATTGCGATTGCGGGTATGGCGCTCGTTGGTTTTATGCAGGTGATGTGTAACGGCTCGATGGGCGCATTGCTGCAAGCCACCGTGCCCAACCAC
>JAYTNY010000092.1:0-3924 GCA_043748055.1 Roseobacter sp. | reverse complement strand
ATGTCAAAACGTAATCGGCTCATCCCTGCGATTACGTTTTGATGGCACTCGCATTCGATCAGTGCCAATTCGAGTCAGCAAAAAACGTAATCGGCTTTTTCCTTGTCCAACCCTCCCTGTATGAGTTGGAACAAGAAGCGCATCGCTTCAGGGCAAATGTAGTGCTAATTGACTCGGCCCTCGCTGAGGATGTGCGCGCGTTGGGACAGGTCATTCACAACCTGCGTCATCATCCCGAATATCCCATCATCACCGTTGGGCTGTGTCGTGATGCGCAATGGCTGGAGACCTTTCGCAAGCTCGGTGCGCTCAGCGTCATCACCTCGCCCATCTCGCCGCTGGAATTGCAAAAACTAAACGGCGAGTTGCCGCTGGCCTTTATGAAGGCTACGCAAGAGCGCTATCTGCCGACGTATCACGCCTATTACTCCGAGGATCAACTCCAAGTTATTCACAGCGGCAATTACCAAAGCCACACCATCTCGGTGTGGAGTTCAAAAGGTGGTGTCGGTAAATCGTTCATCGCCCGAGAAATTGCCGTTGCGTTTGGCGTGTTGGCAAACTTGCGCACCCTGCTGATTGACGCCGACATGAATTGCGCCGACCAGCACACGTATCTCAGCCTGCCTGTGGACAGAAATTTGTATGGCCTGGCTGGCGCATATCACTCGCAGGGCAAGCTGACGCCGCAGATGGTCGAGGATTACTTGGTGCGCTACGACGGCAACTTGTATGTGCTGAACGGCTTGTATGACATGGCGTTAACCGGCCATGAAAACTTGCGCGGGCGCAAAGGCGAGCAATTCGCCAAAGCCCTATTCGACATCTTGCCGCAGCTTGGCTTCACCTATGTGGTCTACGACCTCGGCCAAAACTATCATGATGGCCTGCATCTGGTCGCGTTGCAAAACTGCTCGCTGAACCTGGTGATCGCCACCAGCGAAAAGAGCACCGCTAACGAGATGGAGCGCGCTGTGCGTGATTTGCGCGATGCCGTTCACGCCAGCGAGGTGCGCTTTCGATTGGTCCTGAACAAGTGGGACGACCGGCTGGGCATTGACGCGCGTGAGTTGGTCGAGCGGATTGGCCTGCCTGAGTTTGGTCGCGTGCCTTTCGATCACGACCTCAAAGTAGACCTCTCGCTCAATCAATCGCACCCACTGGTTCTGGACAAACCCAACGCAGTGTCCAACGCCATCATTGCCATGCTGTCCGGCATCTATCGCCCCATCGAAACCCAATGGGAGCGTCGCAGCGGTGTTAAACGCAAACGCAGTTTGTTTGGGAGGAGGCGCTGACGATGTTTGGATTCAAAGACCCCACCCACACCATCGCAGTGATGGACGAAGCAACCTCGCTGGTGGAGGCGCGTGCGCAGGAACACCAGCGCGCATTGGCCTCGCTGGATTTGAAAGATGAGGCTCGCGGCTTAGTTGCCGAGCAATTAAAGCCGGATGTGAGCGGAATCAGCACACAAGATTTGGAAGCGGGCGCGCCCGAAGTTCGCGGCAAAGTGGAATATATCGCCAGCACCGTCATCGAGAAGTTACAGCAGCGCGGTCTGGCAGGCAAGGGGCCAATCATTTCTGATGACCAAGCTGCGGTGTTATTGCAGCACGTGCTGGATTGGCAGTTTGGCGCAGGGCCACTAGAGCCGTTGTTTCACGAAGCTGATGTTGAGGACATCGTCGTGAATTCATCCGATTCGGGGCTTGAGGTTTGGACGTATCGCCAATCTGGCAAGCGTCGAGAGTCAATCGAAATCTCGTTTGATGCCCTGCGCGAGATCATCAATCGCAATGCCGGTGTGCAAGGGCGTGCGCTCAATCCACTCTCGCCCATTCTGAATGCCCAGATGCGCAACGGCGCGCGCATCAACGCAGTGCTAAACCCGGTCTGTGATCCGCACATCGCCGTCACCATTCGCATCCACCGCCTGGTGGCGCGCAAATTTGACGACCTGGTTCGGCTTGGCACACTTAGCCCAGCCGCCGCAGCCTGGCTCTGGCTGTGCGTGCAAGGCGGCTTGTCCATCATCGTCGGCGGCGGCACCTCATCGGGCAAAACCAATCTGCTCAACGCTATCGCCAGTGTCATGCCAGCCAACTTGCGGTGTGTGGTGATTGAGGACACGCGCGAGCTGGAGTTGCCCGTGCCCGACAAGGTCTACCTTACGACTGTGCAGCCTGCTGATGGCTCGCGCCCAATCACCCAACGGCAACTCATCGCCAATGCCATGCGCATGCGCCCCGACCACATCATCCTGGGCGAGGTGCGTGATGCCGCCGCCTGGGATGCCGTGAAGGCTTGCAACACCGGCCACGAAGGCACGCTGCTTTCAATCCATGCCGATGATGCCAACGGTGTCCTCATTCGTTTGTCGCAACTCTCTGGCGAGGCATCTGAAACCGCCAACATCCCAGAACGCATGTTACGCGAGGTCATCGCCGCCGCATTTCAATGTGTGGTCTACCTCGAACGCCGTCGTCAGCCGGACGGCTCATATCGCCGGTTTGTCACGCAGATTACCGAAGTCAATGGCTTAGTGGCCGATGGCGTGACGGTGCAGAAACCAATCTTTACATTTTCGGGTGGTGCGCTGGTCTGGACCAAACAATGGCCGCACGAACGCATCCTGCGCTGTCTGTTTGAACACGGGTTCACCAACCGCGATGTCGAACAAGCCTTGACCGGCAACACGCGCTTTTGGGAGATGCCAGCATGACCGACATCAATCAGTTTCTCAACCAACTCGATGAGTTACTCGCACTCATGCGCGCCCGCATCAGCCCTGTAACCGCGATTGCCGCAGTGTTGGCTGCGGGTGGCGTGGTTGTGGCCTGGGTTGGCTTGTTGTCTGTGCGGCGCATCAGCCTCGATGAAGAGGCGGCCCGCATTAGCGGCATTCGCGCCCCCTCGCGGTTCGATCAACTGCAAATGCGGCTGTATCAAAGCGGGCTACGCATTCGGGTAGCCGAGTTCTTGTTGATCGGATGTTGCATCGGTCTTGCGCTGGGGGTTTTGCTCATCATGTTTGGTTTTTTTGCGGCAGGTGTAGCACTGGTTCCGGCCGGGCCATTAATTTACTACCGCTATCTCATGCATCGGCGCAGCGTAGCGCAACGGCGCTTCCGCGAGCAACTGCCCGATGCCATTCACGACTTCTTGCAGTACTTCGCCATCAAGAAAAACATTGCACTCACCATCGAGGCATTGGCGACCAAAGGCCCGCTTGCGCTGCGTCCGGAGTTTGCCCAAGCGGATTCGCTCATCAAACGCATCTATCCGGTCGAGGCCTCGCTTGAATCCGTGGGTCAGTCGCGGCCCGAGGCGTTCTTCCGCCAGTTTATGGATGCGCTGGCCCAACACGATCAGCAGGGCGGAGATTTGCGCGGCGTGCTGTTGCGCATTGCCCACGCTCAACGCTCGCAGTTGCGCCTGCACAGCCGCATCGCAGCCCAGCAATCCGGCGCACGGATGGTTGGGTTGATCTATGCCATCGCGCCGCTGGCTTTTTTACTATTCGTTCGTGCGGTGGGCGGCACAAGTTACGCTGGGTTCTACGCCACGCCGCTGGGTCAGATCGCGCAAGTGCTCATCCTTTCATCCGGGGTTGCCTCGTGGTGGTTGACCAACACCCTTGCACGGCGCGGGATTTATTTGAGTGACGACCCTGCTGCGCCTGCTTTGTCGGACGACGTGCGCCAGACGGGTTACCCCAAACCCGTCCTGCCGAAGGAGTGAGCCATGATTGACATCTCCAACATCTTAAACACCTTGCGAACCATTCATCCACTCACGCTGGCCTTTGCGCTCATCGCAGGTCTAGGGGCTGTGTTGATGGGGACGGCATTGGGGTTGGTGCGCGGCATTAATTTCAATCCAGGCAACGTCATCAGCCTGGCGGATGAGAGTAATCGCATC
>JAYTNY010000091.1:0-7209 GCA_043748055.1 Roseobacter sp. | reverse complement strand
GTCCCCACTCCCTAGCAACCCCAACTCACCTGCGCCGCCCAGTTGCAGCGTGCCGCTTTCGCGGTAGACCTGTAGCTTCTCGCGGCTGTCGGTGATGTCCAGGTTGCGCATGGTGAGTTGGCCTATTCTGTCCGTCGGGCCAAACTCGCCCTGGCCGCTTTCCATGCTCAGGCGCTCCGGGTGGTAGGTGAGGTGTGGGCCAGTCGTATTGATGATGGAGTAATCATCACCTCGGCGCAGTTCCAGCGTCACCTCGCCGGTGATGGCGCTGCCCACCCAGCGTTGCAGGCTCTCGCGTAACATCAGGCTTTGCGGGTCGAACCAGCGGCCCTCATACAACAAGCGGCCCAGCTTGCGGCCCAACGTGCGGTAGTTGTCGGCAGTGCCTTCGTTGTGGATGGCGCTGACGAGCCGCTCGTAGGCGATGAACAGCAAGGCCATGCCGGGTGCTTCGTATATGCCGCGGCTTTTGGCCTCAATAATGCGGTTCTCAATCTGGTCACTCATCCCCAGCCCGTGCCGCCCACCAATCGCATTCGCTTCGATCACTAAATCAACGCGGTTCGGAAACTCTTTGTCGTTAATCGCCATCGGCCAGCCCGCCACAAATTTCACCTTCACCGTCTCCGGCGCAATCGTCGTCGCCGCATCCCAATGCTTCACACCCATAATCGGTTGCACAATGTGCATACCCTTATCCAAAAACTCCAGGTCTTTGGCTTCGTGCGTCGCGCCCCATATGTTCGCATCGGTGCTGTAGGCTTTCTCGACGGATGTGCGATAGGCATAACCACGCGCCATCAGCCATTCGCTCATCTCTTTGCGCCCGCCCAACTCGGTCACAAAATCCATGTCCAGCCAGGGCTTGTAAATCTTTAGGTTCGGGTTCGCCAGCAGGCCATAACGATAAAACCGTTCGATGTCGTTGCCCTTATGCGTGCTGCCATCACCCCAAATATTCACGCCATCTTCCTTCATGGCGTTCACCAACACGGTGCCGGTTACGGCGCGGCCCAGCGGCGTGGTATTAAAGTAAGTCTTGCCCGCGCTGCTGATGTGAAACGCGCCACACTGCAACGCAATCAGCCCCTCGTTCACCAGCTCGTCGCGGCAATCAATCAGCCGCGCCTTCTCGGCCTTGTAGTCCATCGCTCGCTTGGGGATGTCGTCGTAGTTGTCCTCGTCGTATTGGCCCAGATTGGCGGTGTAGGCGTAGGGGATGGCGCCCTTCTCGCGCATCCACGCCACGGCGCAACTGGTATCCAGCCCGCCAGAAAACGCGATGCCCACTTTTTCGTTGATGGGTAATGCAGTCAGAATTTTCGACATGGTTTTAGAGAACGTATAAGAACACGATGTAAATTGCAATGGCGCACAGCAGCAAGGCAACCGCAGGCCGCAGCCAGCGCCAGGCCCATTGCCCGCGCTCGGTTGCATTTTTGGCCGCAACCCAATGCCCCAAAGTCTGAATTAAATTGGCGGTCGAAAATATGCCCGCAAAAATAAAGATGATGGCGAGCAACGCGCCGACATAAGGTTTAACGTCGTATCCTGCGATGAACATGATTGAATCTCCTTTATGAAAATATAGTCCCACCCTCATTCACCAACCCATCCAAATTCGTAATGCGCACCCGGCTCACCCCAGCCGCCAATGCCTCCAAACACGTCCGCGCCTTCGGAATCATCCCGCCGCTAATCGTGCCATCGGCAATAAGAGTTTGAGTTTGAGTTTGGGTTAGTGTTGAGATGAGTTGCTTGTCTTTGTCCAACACCCCCTTCACATTCGTCACAAATGTCAGCATCGTCGCGTTCATAGCTGCTGCAATGGCCCCGGCCACATGGTCGGCGTTTACGTTGCAAATCTCAAATTCAGCATCCAAAGACATAGGGTTAATCACCGGCACCAAGCCTTGCTGCAGCAACTGCTTCAGCAATCCCGTGTTCACCCACACCGGCTTTCCCACAAATTGCAACGCGCTATCTAGCCGCTCAACCGTAATCAGCCTGCCATCCACGCCGCTTAAGCCGATGGCGTTTGCGCCCGCCGCCAACACATGCGCCACCATGCGCTTGTTTGCCAAGCCACTTAGCACCATTAAGGCCACATCGCGCGTCGGCGCATCCGTCACGCGCAAACCCTCCACAAACTTGCTTTCGAGCTTGAGCGCGCCCAACAACTCGGTGATCTCTTTGCCCCCGCCATGTACCAAGATGGGCGGTGTGCCCGCTTTGGCTTGCACCGCAATAATCTCGGCCAAACGCTTGCTAAAGGCTGCGTCGTCCAAATCGCTGCCGCTGACTTTGAGGACGGTGACTGGGGATTGGGGATTAGGGATTGGGGATTGATTCAAGCTCATTCCTAAAAACACGAGCCGATTCGCATAATCAGCTTTCTTAAACGGCTCAATGTCGGTAAAGCCCATCGAGCGATACAGCCTAATCGGCGTTTCGTTATATTCCCATGAGCTGAGCACCACCCGCTGGTAGCCAGCCTGCTGCGCCTCCGCCATCACGGCCCAGGCCAGCACACGGCCATAGCCTTTGCCGCGTTGCGCTGGGGTCACGTAAATGCGCTTCATCTCGGCATCCTGCTCATTTACGCTAGACAGCGCGCCACAGCCCACCAGCACCCCATCCACAAACCCCAACACCATGCGCCCCTGCGGCGGCGCATAACGGCCCGGCAACGTTGCAATATCGCTCCAGATCGAGCTATTGCTCGGCTCCGCCATCGAATGCCCATACTCGTTCAACAGCGCACGGAACTGATCGATGTGGTTGGGGGTGGTGGCGGGGATGATGTTCATGGTGATTGGTGATTGGTGATTGGTGATTGGTGATTGGTGATTGCGAATCACCAGTCACTATTCACCAATCACCCAAGTCCCTCACGCTCATCAAACCCAAACATCAGGTTCATATTTTGCACGGCTTGGCCGCTGGCTCCTTTTAGCAGGTTGTCGATGCAGGCTACAACAATCAACCGATCGGCCAGTGCGCCGGTTTGCTGGTGCACGCTGATGGTGCAATAGTTGGTATGGTTCACATGCGCAATGCTGGCAGTCTGGCCTTTGGGCAGCACCCGCACAAATGGCTCATCGCTGTAGCGCCGCGCAAAGAGGCTGTGCCAGTCTTGCTTCACGGCTTCGGGTGTCAGCTTGAAATACAACATACTAAGCATGCCACGCGAGATGGGGAGCAATTGGGGCTGGAAAAGCACTGTGATTGGGGATTGGGGATTAGTGATTGATTCACCACTCACCAATCCCCAATTACTATTCAACTCTTGCTCCATCTCCGGCACATGCCGGTGCACATGGCCGATGTTGTAGGGGTTCAGGCTTTCGTTCACCTCCACAAAATGTGTTGTCTGGCTGGGCTTGCGGCCTGCGCCGCTCACGCCGCTCTTGCTGTCAGCAATAATCACGTTGTCGGCCAGCGCACCCAACTCCAACAACGGCAATGCGCCCAAAATCACGGTGGTGGGGTAGCAGCCTGGGTTGCCCACCAGGTCGCTCGCCGCAATGTCGGCGCGGTACACCTCCGGCAAACCATACACGGCCTGGCCCAATAATTCTGGATGGGGGTGGGTGTGTTTGTAGGTCTCGTTGTAAACGGCCACATCGCGCAAGCGAAAATCGGCACTGAAGTCCACCACACGTTTGCCCGCATCCAACACGCGCTTGCACAGCTCGGCGCTGGCGGCGTGTGGCAGGCAGCTAAACACCATGTCCACCTCGCTCAACGGCGCGTCGGCGCTCTTAATCAGCTTGATGTCGTACGGGCACGGCAGCACCTCCGAGAGCTTTAGCCCCGGGTTGCTCTCGCTGTGCGCAAAGGTGAGGTGCGCCTTGCCGTGCCGCCCCAGTAACTTGACAAGCTCGATGCCGGTGTAACCGGTAGCACCAAAGATTCCAACGTTAATCATTAATAAAAAAAGCCTCCGCCCACTATGCAGTGTGCGGAGGCTTTCGCTTACTCCATGACGCGATTTAAGAACGTGATCTCGATCTTCAAAGAGCGCCGCACACATTGTTGTGTGAGCGCGGACGACGCTGGGGCACAGAAACTTGTAAGCACATAACTAATTTCACAAGCGCGAATTATAGGGACATGCGAGGGGGTGTCAACCATTTATTACCCTCGGGTGCATTTTGCAAAAGGGGCAAACCTTGTCTCGCAATCGATTTTCGTAGGGGCGCAGCAGTGCTGCGCCCCTACCATGGCCTTTCGCAAGGCCTGTGCCCCTGAATCAGAATGCACCCTTACCCTCACAACCCCGTCGTCACCAGCGTCATCTCCACAAAGCGGTCTTCGGCTTGCTTTGCAGAGTCCAACGTCTCGCGGTGGTCTGCGGGCGGCAACACGCCTTCTATTACCAGGCGGGTGCGGTCAATGCCTTGCGCAGCCAAATAGTCGGCCATCACCTGCGCGCGCTGTTTGGCAAACAGCAATACTTGTGTTTCGGAATACGTGCCCGCCGGGCCAGGCCACGCCGCCGAACCAATAATCTTTAGAAAAGCCCCTGGCCGTTGCTGTAGCGCAGGCAACACGCACAAATTCACCACACTCCGCGAGTCGGCAGACAAATCCGCACTATCGGGCTGAAAAGTAAAGCGCTTGCAGGGCAACACAGTGAGTGCCGTTGCTGTTGTTGCGGTATTCGTGCCAGCCTGGGCAGCCGTTGGCGTTGCCGCCGCAACCGGCTGGGTGTTCCCACCCGCAGCTTGCGCTGCATTCGACACCAGCGAAAACGTGTTATTCAGCGGCTGCGCCACCGTCTGTAACTCGGGTTTGGCTGCGGCAACCAACACAAATTGCGGGTTCACAATGGCTTGCGGGTTCACCGGTGCCAGCGGGCCAGCCTCGGCCCAAACGCGGCGCGCCACATCAATCTGGTTGTAGACCGGGGCCAGATTCGCCATGAGCCGGATGTTGTCCTGAAGATCGGCCTGAGCAATGGTCTGCATCTGCTCACGCAGGTCGGCCCCCGAATTTTCTCTGCTGATAGCCAGCCAATCGTTGTGCCCCCACGCCGCAATCAACGACGCAGAATAATCAAAGTTTTCAAGCTGGGTTTTCAGCGTGCTGAACCAGGCATCGTGAAACGCTTGCACCAGTTGCGGCTTGTTTTGAATGGCCGCTTTGGAAGTCACAACGACATCCAGAATAACGCGCAGTTGTTCGGTGGTGACAAGGGGCGTGCCGCCCGACTTGGCACGTTCGCGCAGAAAGGGGTCCCAGCCAGAGATAGCGTCAATCTGCCCCTGATCAAACGCAATAACCGCATCGTTAATATCTGAAAACGGCACCAGCGTCACCGTGCTGGTATTGAGTTGAGCCACCTGGAGCGTATAGCGCGCAAATAACTCCGCTGAAAGGTCTTTCACGTAGCCCAGTCGTTTGCCCTTCAGATCGTAAATGGAATTCATGCCTCTGGCATAGATGCCGTCACCACCGGCGCTCTCGTCGATGATGGCCGTCACCACGCCGTAATCTGTGCGCGAGACGGTGTCCAGCGTGCCCAAATCGCAATCCCACACCCCTGTCTTCATGTAGTTGTCAGTGTCCGCCTGCGAGATTTCATATTCTTTATCGTTGATGGAATACGGCACGATCCCTAAATGAAACCCGTGCGCTATATCTTGCCCAGACGTTTGCATTTGCAACAACAACAAGTAAGAAGCAAACGCGTCTACTGCGCACACATAAACCGGCTTGCCATCGCTAGGGTTGTAGTTTGGCCCAAAGTAGGGGTTGGGCTGGCCCACAGGCGCATTGGCAAGCGGCTTGGCCTCGAACCCGGCCAAGCCCGCAGGCAGAGGGATGACGGCCACCGCCGCTGCGGCCTCTGTAATCACCGGCACCACTTCAATCATCTGTGAAGGTCCAGGCAGCGGCGTGACTGGCAAATTTTCTCCCGCCTCTTGTGCCACCACCAGCGTGGGCACCTCGACACCCAGCGGGGCCACGGTTGTTGGTACTATGGGTTGGGACTCAGGCTGAGATGGGTTTTGCCCCCGCAAAATTAAAAAGCCAATCAGTGTCGCAAACGCCAACAGCAACACGCCAATAAAAGCGCGAAACACCACTACCCCACCCGACTTTGGCCCCTCTTCGCTCGATGCGTTATCTGGCTCTTTCAATCCCATTCGCTGCTCCTAATCCTATAAACTCGTAGAGGCGAGGCATGCCTCATCCCTACTTTTGCAAGAGGTCTATTTATGTTGCCGGGCAAGCCACCACGCGTTCTTCCTCGAAACACGCGCGGGCCGAAAGCCCATTTAATGTGCTGATCGTGACCGATGTGACCGACTGATCCGGGTTGGCAAACGCCACAAACATGACCGACTGGCGCGTGCCCGTGGCAAACGGGGGCAGGCCGCCACCGCCCGAAAAGCACAAAGTGGCCCGCGCACTGCCCATGTAAGCCGCGGCCCCCCATTCGCCCGGTTGAAAATTCACGCCCGAATCGTTCACCACAGCCAGTTGCAACGTCAGGCGCCGGGCAGGCACTTTGTTGTCGAACGCCGTGCAACCTTGAGTGGGTTTGCCAGACACATCGTACAGCGCACTCAACACTTCCACCCGAAAGGCCGATGTCCCCGGCACATTCACCAAATCGGTGGAAGGCGTAGTCGGCGCAGTCTCGCCGGGCAGCATCACCTCGCCTGTGGCTGATGCAGCGCCAGGGGCCGCCCGCGGCACCTCCGTAGGTTTGTTGCGCGAGCCGCCGCGCACCACTGCCGATTGAACCGTCACAGTTGCCTGCGCAGGAATAACCTGTGCGCCCACAGACCCGGCCGCCACTGTTGCTACAGTGCTGGCCGCTGTGTTCACATCTGATATTGTTGACGTTGTGGGGCGCACCACCCCAGGCACGGTGACAGTCATACGGCCATTCTGCGTCAACAGCCCCATTACCCCCACCGCTACCAACATTAAGGCGATGAGCACAACCAATAAGCCAAAAATGCTAATTCGCTTTTCTTTTTGCATGACTTTTCTACTCACCCAAGCCGTTACTTAATTTCTTAACGTAGCCTTTAGACATTATCGGGAGTTAACCACAGAGGCACAGAGAACACAGAGCAATGCACCTAAATGTGCTCTTTTTTCTGTGCTCTCAGTGCCTCTGTGGTGAGATTTTCTTATTCCCAATAATGTTTAATACATATCGGTTGCGCACACCATCAATCACTAGCG
>JAYTNY010000090.1:0-7357 GCA_043748055.1 Roseobacter sp. | reverse complement strand
CAAGCGGCTGCTGACGCGGGGGTAACTGACGCCCGTGAGATTAGCAATGGCCTGAATACTCAGCTTCTCTTGCTCGCGCAGCAGTTGGTAATGCAGCGCCTCGCTGACCGGGTCTGGCTCTTCGCGCATGAAGTTGATGGTGACCATGGCCAGCAACTCGGCGGCGCGAGTGGTATTGACTACTTCGCACTTCAGCAATGGGCAGGCTTCGCCGAGCAGTTGCCCGGCGCGCAGACGGCGGTTGCCATCCACAACGATGTAGGTGTCTGGCTCGGCCTCGTTGGTCGTGACCATGAGGGCCTGATACACGCCGTTGTTGGCGGCGATGCTGTCGGCCAGCTCGCGTAGGCTGGCTGCGTTGTAAAAGCGGCGGATGTTTTGTGTGTGGCCACGCAGGGCGGTGACGGGAAGATGAATAAGTGTGTCGTTCATAGGGTCAGTCCTTATCCCCCGCTGCAGCGCGCTTCCAATCGGTGTTGGGCGCAACCGCTACATCGCGGGATCGTGTATTGGGTAGATCGGCTAGGGCGTGCATGTCGTTGACGTAGCGTTCGCCTGCCCCAGTGAGCTTGCGGCCGCCGGGCACCACGGTGATGTAGCCGAGGTAGATGAGCCACGGCTCGATCTCGTCCATCACAATGGCGCGCTGTACGTCGTAGAGCAGGCCGATGATGGTGTTGAGGGCGATGGCCTTCGTATCCATGCCGGGGCGTGCGCCATTGCGATGCAGCATGCCCAGATACTTTTCGTCGTTCCTCGTCAACCCGTTGGCGCTGACGATGCCGCGCTCGCGGGCCACGCGGCGCACGCATTTATCCAGGTCACTCTCTTGGCTCCACGCGCTGTCTTCCAGCGCATCGTTCAGCAGCATGAAGGCCTGACGCGGGGTGCAGCGCGACACGTTGGCGATGAGCGACGAGATGGCCTCTGGCACGATGGGCATACGACGACGCACCATCTCGCTAACCTCGGGCGTGGTGTAGCGGCGCAGGCGAATCTCGTTGCAGCGGCTGCGAAACGCGTCAGTAAGTTCGCCGGGGTGCGTGGTGGCCAGCACCACGCACAGGTTGGGCATGTTAATGATGCGCTTGCCATCCGGGTGATTGACGGTGACACGCTTGGTCTTTGGCTCCAACAGGGTGAGCAGCGCGTCTTGCAGATCAATGCTGAGCAGGTGCGCTTCATCCACAAACGCCAGTGTGCTGGGCGCGGTGAAGATGGGCATACCGCTCTGATCGCCCGACCGGGCAAAGCCCCTGCCGCGCGCCTCGCAGGCGGTCTCGAGCATTTTGACGAGCTGCTCGCGCTTCTGCACAGCCTTGCCGTCTATCTCCACGAACGGTAGATCGAGGATGACAGCCAGGCGCTTGCTGAGCT
This sequence comes from Roseobacter sp., assembly GCA_043748055.1. Taxonomy (GTDB): domain Bacteria; phylum Chloroflexota; class Anaerolineae; order J036; family Brachytrichaceae; genus JANMVQ01. Next base: position 5,980 of record JAYTNY010000090.1, on the reverse strand, counting down.
CGGTCTTGCCGGTGCTGGCCGGGCCGCTGAGCAGCAGGGTCTCGCCAAGCTGGGGCGGCGTGTGCGTAAGTGCGACGGCGGCTTTGCGGCGCATCATCTGAATGGCCTCGTCTTGGCCGACCAGGTCGGCGAAGGCGTCGGTCACGCGCTTGCGGATGTCTTGGGTGATTTGGACGATCATTGGAAGAGATTAGAGATTAGAGATTAGAGATTAGAGATTAGGGTTTGGTAATTCGCTATTGGTTTGAGGCAATGGGCTAGGCGATTGCGTTTGCTGCCACGACCATTGCATGAACTCCATCAGGGTCGTCTTGCTGGGTGTCCTGGTGGTGTCGCTGATGAAATCGGCCACCAGTTCGTCAAGTTTTTTGTGCAGCAGTTCGTGCCGTTCTTTGTGTCGTTGTTCGGTCATAAAAAATATCCCCAAAAAGAATCCCCAACTTGGGGATTTGGGGAAACCCCTTATTCCCCAGCGGTTTCCCCACGTCTTTCCCCAACCACCAACCCGGTTTAGCTGGGTGAGGGTGGGTCTGGATACGTCCAATCTCTTGGCTTTCCTTGCGTGCTGGTTGGGTCGCAATACCCATCGTCGGCGAGCAGGTCTAGGGCCTCCCCCAACCCGCGCTTGCTAAAGTAAGTTAATTTGTTCATCAACACGTCTATGTCCAATTCGCATTTCATCCAGCAGCTGTCTTTGATGCGCTGCGCGAGCAGGGTGGCCGCTGGGCCATAGACCTTGCGGTGCTGCGTGGCCTCGCGCCGTTCCCAGCGCTGTTGGTTTGGTCTGTCTACAACCTTTTGCAATGTCACCACTGGTTCTTGAAACGTGGGTTCGATCAGCGATTGCGGCGCAAATGGGTTGATGAGGTCTATTTCATCCTCTTCGTTCCGTGTCTGCTGCGTTGGCATCATCGGCGGTGTTGGCATTTGAAACGTGCCGCTGCTCATCTGCTGCGCAATGCTCATTACAAACTGGACGGTGTGCTGCTGCGTGACCATGAACGATTGCAGCATTTGGTTTTGTTGTGCCAGCGCCCGGCGCTGTTCCTCCAGCGCCTTGTGCTGGGCCTGCGACCAGGCCCGCTGCTGATCCCATAGCCGCATACTCTCGCGCGAAGCATCTTGCTGCGCCACCATGGCCATCTTGGTTAATCCGGTTACTTCATCTTTGGTGTCCGTCTGGTTGACCGATGAAAGCACGCTCTTGTTGTGCGCCGCAAAGAAAAACAACAGGCCGCCAATGATGAAAATCACACCCATTACGCCCAGTCCAGCTAGCGCGCCCCAGCCCGTAAAGCGCTCCTCCACCGCTGCGCCCACAAACCCCCAACCCACCACGAATACGCAGACCATGAAAATGACAACGGTTATTTGCAGTTTGGTCTTTGCAGTTAGTTTGCCGTTCTCTGTCATCCTTTCATCCTCCCCACCTGAACCACAATGCTGATCAACAGGGCAAGCGCCACCAGTGCCACCGTCACCGTCAGGCCCAGCGGCGGTAGCGCCGAGGAGCCACGCACAGGTGTAGCGATAGGTCGCGGTGTCGGCGTAATCGTTATTGCTGGTATGGGCGTCGGTGTTTCAGTCGGTTGTGCCGTCCATGTTGGCTCCGGTGTATGGGTAGGCGTTCCCGTCGGCGCAGATGTAGCAGTGGGCAGCGGTGTGGCCGTCCAACTCTCGGCGGTGAGTGTGGCCGCAATCGAACGTGCAGTGGCGGTGATGTCGCGCTCTAGCTGAGCGGCGCGGGCGCGGATCGCCCGCGCCTGTTCCTTATCCGCAGCGGCGTTCGACTCCATCGCAACGGCTGTGAGCCGCAGGGCGCCCGGGTCTTCACTCTGCGCCATCACCACCCCACCCGGCACCGGCGCAGCCCAGACGTAGGCCACGCACGCCAGGGCAGCGATGCCCAGGGCGGCGGCTTTCGAGATTCGGATGCGTCCGTTGGTTCGGCTCATTTGGGATACGGTTTGGGATATGCGGCGGGTTTACCTGTGGGTAAACCTGCAAACTGTCTAAACTGTCTAAACGGTCTGTCTGTCCCGTCTAAACTGTCCTAGACAGTTTGTTTTCGGGTTTTGGAGACCACAGGTAAACCCAGAGGTTTACCTACAGGTTTACCTGACCCTTCAAGTGATACATAACGCTCAGAATGTTTCAACATCAATGGTGATGGGCTTGCCACCCTGTTTGGCTGTATTGGGCGCGGCGGATGGTGTTGGTGCATCTGCCGAAACAGGCGGCAACACGATGGGTTGCTCGGTGACTACCACGACTAGCTCGCCTTTTTTGTTGACGGTATAGCAACGACGCAAGGCATCGGTGATGAGTCGAGCCTTGTTGCCGTAAGGCATAGCCTTCAAGATGGCGATCACTTTGGCATCGGCCAATGCGTTCAACGTGAGCTTGATCTGTTCGATGTAGGTCTCGTAGCTCACCTCTCGCATCTACTTCACCCCCAACTTGTACAGCCCACGTGCGATGCTCATCACCTCGTCTTGTGGCACCACCAGGCGGCTGCCAAACATGGCGCGCAGTGTGCGATCCAAAAACTGAACGCCACCCCCAACGGCAACGACGCGACTGAAGCGGTGATGCGTCTCGCCCCAGGCGCGCTCGATGCTGGAGAGGATTGAGCTGGACCAGACCGGCAACGCGTTGACGATGCTGAGCTTGCCGGTGCGCAGCTTGGCATCCAGCTCGGCCAGGCTGTAGGCATTGCCCAGGGCGGTGTTGGCACTCTCCAACAAGCGGCGCACGCCGACTTTCTCGCCGTGCGCGAAGCGGCGGCTGGGCTGGCCATCTTCCATGACCAACAACTCGATGGTGTTGAAGCCGATGCTGATGACACCGACCTCGCCGGACACGGCGGTGGCTGGGTTGGCGGTGCCATCCAGCAGCAGCACGTCATCGAGGTAAGCCGCGTGGGGCTGGCTGATGATGCCGACCTTCTCGACGTAGGTGGCGCGGTCGCGCTTGCCATCTGTCCATTCGTGCGCGCCCTGCATCCAGCTTTTGAGCGCGGCCACGCGGGGTTTCCAATCCTCGCCGACGAGGAAGCCGAGCGGCACGCCGACGGTGAGGTTGACGACATCGCGCGAGGTGGCCCCGGCCTGACCGAGCGCGGCGTAGAACAGGGCCTTCATCTCTGGCGAGCCGGTGAGGCGGTCGTAATCCAGGCGCATGGCCACGCTGCCCAGCTCGGCAGCGCCCAGGCCCACCCAGTGCCGCCCCACCCCGTTGCAGATGAGGCGCGCCTCGGTTTTGGTTTTGAGGCCGTCGGCTTCGAAGGCGATCTCGTTGGCGGCGGCCTCCGATACGTGCGAGACGATGGTGTGGCCGCCGGTGTCGCCAAAGATTTTGAATGCGCCGAAGCCGACATCCAAGCCACGAGTTCTTTTTGCCATTTGTTTTTACTCCGCAGATTTGATAGGTAGATACAGGTGATGGGTGCCACACTTGCCTTTGGCGCGCTTCTCGAACAGGGTGGCGTTTACCAACTGGTTTAGGTGGTAGCTGACCGAATTGGCGCTGCGCAGGCCCACGGCTTCGCCGATCTCGCGCATGGTGGGCGGCACATCGTTTTTGGCGATGTAGGCTTGCACGAAGGTGTAGATGGCATCGCGGGTGCCGCGATCTTTGCCGGGCGCGGGCTTGCGCGGGTCAAGGTTCGGGCTACTCCCATCCAGGCGTGGCCAACTGGTAAGACTGCCGGTGCGATGTGCATTTGGTTTTGTGTAGGTGTCTGCGATCATGATTGGTGTATTTCCACTGCCTTACTGAGCACGAGTTGCCTGGCTTTGATGGGCGAGATGCGCAACTGCTCGGCGATGAGCATGGGCCAGGCGGCTTCTGGCGTGCCTTTTGGGATGTTTACGATCACGCTGTTTGTGGTGTAAAAGTTGTTGATGACGTGCGCTTCACTGGGCGGCGGTGGTGCGGTGGACTGAGTGTGTTGCTGCACCGGCCACCACGTTGGGTTGGTTGATTCGTTACGGCCACGGAATGCCAGATACGTCACGATGGCAGTGCATGGCGCGGCGATCAGCAGGCCAATGGTTGTGCCGCCCAAAAGCGCAATCATGTTCTGATCCATGCGTGTGCCGATGGTTAGCGCCAGCACAACGAAGAACAACACGACGGCTATGGCTACGGCTTTAACTAACTTTTCCATGTTCACCTCGTTTGGTTTAGGAGCGCGTCAGGCGATCCCACAGCGCTTCCAGCGCATCGGTTTGCGTGCCGACGGGCGACAGGTCTATGAACGTCTTCATCTCGCTGCGCCAGGCGGTCTGTCGTTTGCGCAGCGTTTCGATCTCGCGCACCATTTCGTCCAGCACCTGCGGGGCTTCGAGCGGGATGATGCCGACATTGGTGGCGGCTTTGTGTACCAGGGCCAGCAGGTCTTCGTAGTGCGCCATCGGATTGAGCAGGCGGGCAAACACGGTTTGAATGGCTTGCAGGTCGGAGGTTTGGGTTTCGGTTGGTGTGTCCATTGGGTTAGGCTGTTGTTAGGGTTAAGGCCAAAAGGTCGTGCTGAGCTTGGTTTATAAATCGCTGGGCATCTGCATCGTTTGGGTTGTGTATCAACTGGCGCTGGGCCATGTCTATGCGCCGTTGAAGCAAGCGCACCTTTTCTTCGGGCGATTGCTGAGAAAGCTTTTCCGAAGCGCGTTGTTGTGCTTCCCGGCGTTGCTCGTCTGTGTAATCCACTTGGCGATATCGCATACCGCCACGACGACTGCCCTTGCCCTTTGCGGCTTTGGGCGCTGCCAGCCATTTGGCCGGGTCGGCGTAGCGCAGCCGTGTGACTAACACAGCGATCACATCGCCTACGTTGGCGGTGCTGATCTCGGCGTGTTCGGCGCGAATGCGCTCGGACAATGCACTGATCTCGATGCCGCTGGCCGCAAACCGTTGGGCAATGCCTATCGTGGTCTTTGTGGTGCGCATGCCCAGTTCGTTTAGCACATTCACCAACGCTTGCTCGGGTTCGGAAAGCATTAAATCGAACATCATTTGATTGCCACCCCCACCACCCAAATCCGGGTTCGCAAAATTTTTTGTTTCGCCCCTTTTGGTACGTGGTGGTACTGAGTACTTGTTTTTCTTATTAAGTTCTTCTTGGTTGTTTTCCCGTTTTTCGGCAAATTGATTTGGGGGTTTTCGGCAAATCAATTTGCCGGTTTCCCCTAAATTGGGTTCGCCATTCTGTTGTGCTGCCTGCATGTTTTGGAGCGCCGGTATTAACCTGGTCACGCTCGCCATTCCCATCGCGCTCAACCGCTGGATGAGCCAGTCGTAAAGCCGCACGTAGTCGGCTTTGTAGTTGCTGCGCGGTGGCACGCCTCTTACACTTTTCTCGAACAGACCCACACCGGGTGCGCAAATCAGGTCTCGCGCTCGCTGTGCCTGGTCTAGGCCCAATCCGGTTCTCTCTGCCAGCCGTCCGTCTGTCATCACAAAGGTCTCTGCTCTACGGTTCATTCGGTCGGCGTCCTGGAACAAGAGTTCTGACAGGACGATGGCGGGAATTGCATCGCCATCAAACGCCGCCGCGAGCGCCGGGTAGTAACGGATGTGCCGGTCAAACAGATCGTGTATGTTCTGAATGACTGGGGGCCAGGTAAATGCATCTGGCCGCCTGTGTGATTGCGAACTGTGCTGTGCTGCTTTACTGGGTTGCGTCGTCAATGTGCTTTGTCGCCAGCCTTGCGTTTGATATCGCCCTACCCCAACCGGTGCTTACCTGCCCATTCGGTCATTGATTTGTTCGCAATAACCTTGTAATCTTGTTGCGGTTGGTTCGGCGAGCCTTACGCCGGGCTGATCGTCCCTAGCCAGATCGCCAGATTGAGGAGGAAACCCAAGCCTGACCGATCTGGTTTTTTGTTGTCACGCTTTCTCGTCTTGGAAATCACCCCCTTCCAGCAGATCGAGCAAGCTGGTCTGCGTTACGGCGTGGTCTGGCTCGTTGGCCTGG
>JAYTNY010000089.1:0-2753 GCA_043748055.1 Roseobacter sp. | reverse complement strand
AGCGCGTGCGGTTGCGGGGCGTGTCGCCAAAGCTCAGCTTCACCTCTGGCAAAGCATCTACGGTCTTGTAGGTGGACTCGGCCAGCGTCTTGTTGGCAGCTTCGGCATTGAATGCCCAGCGGGTCTCGCCCTCTTTGTAACCCGGGTAGCCCTTCGGAATCCAGGTTTGCGTCGGCGCACCCAAGCCCTTCAGCACGTCCTTCACCCAGCGTTCGCGGTCAATGGCTTGCGCAAAGGCTTGACGAACTTTGGGGTCATCAAACGGCTTGGCAAATTGGCGGAACTGCAAAGCCGTGGTGCAGGAGCCTGCATCAATGTTGGCCTGCTTGCTTAGCTCGGCATCGTTCTGCACTGTCGCCAAATCTTCGGCGGCCAGGGTAATGATGTCGAACTCATTGTTCTTGTAAGCCTGGAAGAACACGGCGCTGTCGGTGATGTAGCTGTACTCGATGCCATACTTGGGTGCACCACCGTAATAGCTCTCGTTGGGCGCAAACGATGCTTTCTCAAACGGGGTCAGCGTGGTCAGCTTAAACGGGCCATTGCCCACTTGGAACTTGGCATAGTTGAACCAGTCCTGAAAAGTGCCGTTCTCAATATTCGCCTCTTTGGCCGGGAACGTGACCCACAAGGCCATGACGGTGGGCCAATACGGCGCGGGTTTGCTGAGCTTGGTCTTCAGCGTCAGGCAGTCCTCGCGGTCGTAGGCGGCGGTCTTCACTGTATCGCCCTCTTTAATATCGGTGCAGGGCTTGCCTTCGGCATCCAACGCAATCACGCTCTCGCGCACCAACGCCTCGGCGGCGACGGCGGCATCGGCAGCCTTCTTCTTGTCAGCGGCGCTGGCCTTGTCATCGCCAGCGGCGGCGGTGTTGTCTTGCCACTCTGGCGCACCTGCCACTTCGTTGGTAATCGTGCCGTACTCACCTGCGGTGGCCGGGTTGATGTTGCGAATAATGCTGTACTCAAAGCGCTTGGCGTTCAACACTGCGCCATCGCTGTACTTCAGGCCTTTGCGCAAGGTGAAGATGAACTCGGTTGCGTCGGCGTTGGCCTCTACTTTCTCGGCACTGCCGGGCACAGTCTCCAGCTTGGTGTTGAACTTCATCAGTCCCTCGTAAATCAGCTTGAGGTGGCCGATTTCGCTGACGAACGAGGACTTCTGCGGATCAATGGTGTCGGGGTAAGCGCCCGCGTTAACGCGCAACACTTTAGCCTTCTCCATTGTGGGGGCGGCTGTTGCGGCAGGCGCAGCAGCAGGGTCCGGCGTAGCCGTTACGACAACGGTATCGCCCTGCACCACCACCGTCTCTTTGACGATAACCGGTGCAGATGTTGCGGCGGGTGCTGCAGGCGCGGCCTGTTGGCACGCGCTCAGCACTAGGCTGGCTGTAATAAACAGGCCAGTCATTGCGGTAAGTTTTTTCTTACTCTCTATCATTCTTCTCTCCTTGAACATGAACTTAAATTTTTCCCGAACGAGTGAATTAGAAAAGATTAGAAATTCCAAACGAGGCTAAAGCGCTAAGCCTTGCCTCGGGTTTGGCAGAACAGAACATAAGCGTTGGGGGTGAGACGGAACTGGGCGCATCGTGGGGAGCCGGAGATCGGTTACTGCGCATGGGTGTGCATTGCATCGCTTGAGCTTAGGTCTTGCACGGGCGCCGTTAGCATGCCTGGGGTACGTTGAGCGCCGAACTGGGCGGGATTATATGACAACGGGATGTACCGCAAGGTACATTATTCGGAACCCCCGACCCCGCCGCTTCGCTAACAGGGGAGTCGTAGAGCTTTGCTGTATGTTCCTCGTTATAAATTGTGAGGAAGTTATAAAGGAAATCAACGACTCCCCTTTAGGGGTCGGGGGTCTTTCTGATTTAGTACGCCCCCCGCGCCGAAAGCAGATACGGCACAGTCTTCAGCGCAATCTTCAAATCCAACGTCAGCGACCAGTTCTCGATGTAATACACATCCAGCAGACACATCTCGTCAAAGGTTAGCTCGCTGCGGCCACTAATTTGCCACAGACCGGAGATGCCGGGTTTGACCCGCAGCCGTTCGTTGTGCCAATCGCCGTACTGCGCCACCTCGTGCAGCAGCGCCGGGCGCGGGCCAACCACGCTCATATCGCCTTTCAGCACATTCCAAAACTGGGGCAGTTCGTCCAGGCTCAGCTTGCGGATGATGCGGCCTACACGCGTTGTTCGCGGGTCGTCTTTGATCTTGAACATGGGGCCATCGGCTTCGTTGTGTTGCAACAACTCGTTGCGCTTCTCCTCGGCATCTTGCACCATGCTGCGCAGCTTGTAGATTTTGAACGGCTTGCCATCTTTGCCTGCGCGGGGTTGGCTAAAGATGGGCGACCCCGGCGAGTCGGCTCGAATCAACAACGCAGCAATCGTCATCACCGGCAGCGCCATCAAAAAGACCAGCCCGCCGAAGAGCAGATCGAACCCGCGCTTGAGGATTTCGTTGACCGGGCTGAACGTGGGCTGCCGCACGCCGATAAGCGGGATGCCACCCAGGTCGTCTACATCTAGCTTGCTGAGATTGATTTGCAGCAGCGATGGCACCACGCGCGCGCGAATGTGATGGTGGTTGCACAGGTTCACCACCTCCACAATTTTGGGCTGGGCCGACCACGGCAGCGTGATGATGACTTCGTCCACGCGGTTCATCGTCAAGACGCGTTCAACCTCGTTCACCTCGCCCAGCGCAGTAAAGCGGCCAATGTCGGTGTGGCCGCGCTGCTC
>JAYTNY010000088.1:0-7847 GCA_043748055.1 Roseobacter sp. | reverse complement strand
GATTCATCGCAGGTAGCTACACGAGCCATCATTTGTCGAAATCGATCAGAGGTTTTGCGGAATTTGGGACGCACTCAGGATGCGATTGTTGAAGCAAATAAGTCTTTGCATTTTGCATTACAAAGCGGTGAAAATGCGTTGGCAGCCTCTACATTTCGTGTGATTGCTGAAGCCTACTTCGTTACTGGCCGCTACAATGAATCTCTAAATTATTTAGATAAGGCAAGAGCATTTTTTGATAATGACGCTCGTCATGAGGACGTTGCAATTACAGATTGGCTCATCAGCGATGTATTGTTGTTGACTGGCAAGTTTGCCTTGGTCATTAACAAATGCAAACAGGCATTTGCAGTTTTTGTATCGTGTGGCGAGCAGTTTGAGGCTGCGCAGACTTTGTTAAATGAGGCAATGGCTCATTCAGGTATGGGCCACGCAGAGGAAGTTGTTGCCGTTCTCGCTCATGCTCGTGATCTATTTAGGAAGTTGGACAACACAGTGTGGACTGCTATCACAGACACATACATAGCAGCAGCATTTAAGAAAGCGGGTAAGTTTCAACAGGCCTTTCAGTTGGCATTGAATTGTTCGGCAGCATTTGAGAATTTCGGGTTACCAATCCGTCTAGCAGAAGCTCAACTTATCGCTGCGCAGACCGCACAGGCCAGCGACGATTTTGAATTGGCAAATTCACTGGCACTAACAGCCTTAAGTATCGTAAAGAATCTAGAAACACCCTGGCTTAAGTACAACATCCAGTTAACGCTAGCTCAAATTGCAAGAAAGAAAGGCGTGCTAAAAAGCGCAATCCAAACCTTGAGCGAGGCTATCTTCGCCTATGAGCAGTTACGTGGCAACTGGATGATTGAGCATCGTGCCGATTTTGCCCGGGATAAGCAAGCCCCCTATGTCGAAGCATCTGAAATTTATTTAATGCAAGGTGATGCAGCACACGCGCTGGATTATGTAGAGAGAGCTAAATCTCGTGTGTTAATAGATATGCTGACTCACCATGTAGATTTAAGTGTGCGCCCGCGTGTGCGAGAAGATGAGCAATTGACAAAAAAACTTGATAGGCTACGCGCACAACGCAATCAAATAGCTCGACGACTTGAAGTAGAAAGCCGAGAAGCGCGCCTACATCCTAATCAAGACGCAACGAGATACTTCGAGAATAACCAGCAATTGCACAAACTGGAAGAAGCCATCACCGAGCAGTGGCACAGCCTGTTGGTGCGCAATGCCGACTATGCCCGCGATGCCTCGTTGTGGCAGGTGCAGGTGGAACCGGTGCAAGACCAATTGCAACCGGGGCAAGCCCTGGTGGAGTATGCCGAGTTGAACGATGGCTGGGTGGCGTTCGTGGTCACCTCGCAAGGCGTAACTGCGCACAGTCTTCCCATCAACCCGGCCCAAACCCAAAGCCTGCTGCGCAACCTGTGGTTGAACTTTAAGACGGTGGCGAACACCCCTACCCACAGCCACGCCGCATCGCTCCTTAGCAATGCCCAAGAGCTGCTGCGCCGCTTGCACGCCGGGCTGATGCAGCCGATCAGCGCCGCGCTGGCAACCGCTGAGCATGTGTTTGTGGTGCCGCACGGTGCGTTGCACTATTTGCCTTTTCAGGCGTTGTTTGATGGGACGTGCGGCGCATACTGGATCGAGTCCTCGACCCAGACGCTGAGCTATCTGCCCTGCGCCAGCGTGCTGAAGTATTGCCGCCGCGCATCAAAGCCCCTCCCCTCAAGGGGAGGGGTTGGGGAGGGGTTGGCAATCGCCTTCGGGCATTCTCGGCACGCGCAATTGCCCCAGGCCACGCACGAGGCGCAGCGCGTGGCCGCAGCCCTGGGCGGCACCGCCTACATCGAGGCCGAGGCCACGCTCACTCGTTTTCAGGAGGTCGCACCAGACGCGGACATCCTCCACCTGGCCATGCATGGCGACTTTCGCGCCGATGCGCCCCTGTTCTCTGGCCTGCATTTTGAGGACGGCATGTTGACGACGCTGGACACCTACAACTTGCGGCTCAAGGCCTCGCTGGTGGCGCTGAGCGCCTGCCAAACCGGGCGTGGCGTGTTGGGCGGTGGCGATGAGTTATTGGGCTTGATGCGCGGTTTTTTGGGTGCAGGCGCTGCCTCGCTCTTACTCAGCCTGTGGCGGGTGGAAGACCGCAGCACGCTGGCGCTGATGGAACACTTTTACGATGCGCTGGCGCAAGGCCAGACCAAAGCCGCTGCCCTGCATCACGCCCAACGCAGCGTCATGCAGCAATCGCCCCACCCCTATTTCTGGGCGCCGTTTGTGTTGGTGGGGGATGCAGGGCCTATTTGAAAGCACATTGTGTGCCATCCTACACAGGCGCGAACACAGGCACGAAAATAAGACATTCTGGCTAAAGAATCCGGAGTTTCTTTCTGCACAGCAATTGTCTTCGGATACCCCCGACCCCTAAAGGGGAGTCGCTGAGAAAATCAGCGACTCCCCTGTTAGCGAAGCGGCGGGGTCGGGGGTTCTGAGGCGTAACACCGTTGCGATGCGTGGCTGGAAAGTTAACGCTTCGCGCTTAATTTCGTGCGCATGGGGCGTTGCATGCAACGCCCCTACGAGCGCCGCATGCGAATGGACTTTTGCAAGAGGCCCATTGCGCCCAATCCCGAAAGCGCGTAAAACCAGCGTTCATTCCAAAGCATGGGCTAGGGCACACGCATAGCCATGCGCCTTGGGGGAGAAACATGAAAACACTTTGGCGGTTTTGTCTGGGGCTATTGCCTGGGTTGATGTTGACTGCAACTTGCGTTCTGTTATTGCAAACCGAGCGGGTTGAGGCTGCGGCCACGGCGCAGGTGAAGAAACGCCCGCCCGTTTATATGCGCAACCAGATCATCGCCATGGGTACGCTGAGTGACTTGGCAAAGGTGGAAGTGTTCTATGGCACCCAATTTAACTTGAAGACAATGCGCCAAACCAGCGCCTCCTACTTCACCAAGTTGACGCCTGCCATAAGAGACCAACAACTGCCTCCGGGCTTTGTGCCGCGCAGTACCTTCTTCTTGCCATCCGAATGGCCCAAGCTCAGCACCAATGTTATTGCCATTGGCACCGGTGCCACGCCCGATCAAGTGATCGCCGTCATCCGCGCCAACAGCGCGTTTTCGCGCGTGCTAGTCAGCCGCGATTACATCGTGGCGAACGATTGGGGCATCATTGCTGATCCAAAGTGGTGGGGCGGTGGCAGTCCCTACGTCACTGCCACCCTGCCCGCCACACCCACGCTTTACACGCAGCAGTTTGTGCAACTGGGCGCGTTTGGCATGACCCCGCTCTCCGGCTCGCCGCGCCCGTATCCGTTCAGCGGCAAGAATGCCAACATCGTGCTGCTGGATACCTCGCCATTTAGCGTGACCACTGGCACGACGGCGCTGCGCGACTACTACGGCATCCCGGTCTCGGTCACCCATCCAGCCCTCACCGATATTCCCACCAACGTCATCACCAGCCCGTTGTATATCCCAGGGCATGGCTTGTTTGCGGCGGGGCTGGCCCACGTCATCGCGCCCGATGCCAACCTCGCCATGTATCGCGTCCTCAACGATCAAGGCCTCGGCACCGAGTCCGATGTGTTTAGTGCGCTAAACACCTACAGCAACACGTTTGGCGGCAACACGGTGATGAACCTGAGCTTTAGCATGATGAACGGCGACGACACCATCCCCATTACCGACCCGCTGGCCGTGACGCTAAACGTGATTGCAGGCCTGGGCACCACCGTGGTGGCCGCTGCCGGCAACGACTCGGACACCGGGCCAGCCAAAGAGATGAACTTCCCGGCCTCCAACAGCTATGTGCTGGGGACGGCGGCAGCCAACGCCCAGGGCAAACGCGCCTGCTACTCCAACACTGCCACGTTCAGCGGCACCAAGAAAGGGGTTGGGGCACCCGGCGGCGAGGGCGATATGAGCGATGGCACCTGCCAGCCCCCGACCAACTACGTGTGTATCAACGATCCACTGTGTTTGGTCACCAGTTGGTGGCACCCCAGCTTGCCACCCAGCATGACCTTTGGCGCGGGCACCTCGTTTGCCGCCCCGTTCGCCAGCGGCACGGCGGCGTTGGCCATCGAGCGGTTCAATGTGCTGAGCGAGACGATTTCGATCTACAAAGTGCCGCAGTGGATCATCAGCTACACCAAGCCAACGGATCCACAATTGGGCTACGGCATTATTAATTTGGGGGATATGTTCTTACCCAAGCGCACGTATTTGCCCATTGCCACGAAACAGTAACCAGAAGAAAAATCACCCCAGAGGCGCAGGGTTCACAGAGATTTTTTATTTTCTCTGTGAACTCTGTGCCTCTGGGGTGCATTGGTTTTTTGTTCTCTTTTCTTCCTCTTGCCAAACTTTTGGGGAGCGCGTACAACAGGCTACTTCCAAAAGAAATGGCTACGACAACTCAATCATTTAATATGTCTCCGAACCCAGGCTGGCAGACTTCTATAAAGCACAGCCTGGCGTTGATGAAGAGCTACACGTGGTTTGCACCCGCGTGGGCCTTCGTGGTGGGCTGTATCGCCAGCCACGCCATAGATGTAACCAGCGGCGTGCTGCCCGCCGTGTTCAGCATCGGCAAAATTGCCATTGGTACGCTGATGGCCGGGCCGTTGCTCACCGGCTTCTCGCAAGTGATTAACGAATGGTGCGACCGCGAGGTGGACGCCATTAACCAGCCGGAGCGATTAATTCCCAGCGGCAGGGTGGGGCGCAACCAAGTCATCATCACGCTGGTTGTGTTGGCGGCGGGCGCGCTTGCTATTGCTGCGTTCTTGGGTGCAAACGTGGCCTGGGTGGCGCTACTGGGCATGGCGCTGGCGCTGGCCTACTCGGCCCCACCCGTTCGCCTCAAAAAAAATGGCTGGATTAGCAACTTGGCCTGCGCCATTGCCTACGAAAGTTTGGCCTGGATTGCAGGCCACCTCGCCTTCGCGCCCATCACCTCACACAGCTTAATCCTGGCGTTGGTCTATGGCTTGGGCGTGCATGGCGTGATGACGATTAATGATTTCAAGAGCGTGAAGGGCGACCGGATGATGGGCCTCAACTCCATCCCAGCGCTGTATGGCGAACAGAAGGCGGCGTGGATAGCAGTCATTACGATCAACGCCGCGCAAGTCATCGCGTTGGCGCTCATGGCGGTGTGGGGATTTCACTGGATCGTATTACTGGTGTGCGCGTTGTTTATTCTGGCGCAGCTTCGGCCACAGGTGCAACTGATTAAAGAACCCACACAAAAGATGGCTGTGCGCTATAACATCATCGCCATCCCCCCGTATGTGTGGGGCATGTTGGTGGCGGCTATAGGAATGAAGTGAAGTGAATGGTGATTAGGGATTGGTGATTTGTGTTTCGCACTCACCAATTCCTAATCACCATTCACCTCTTCAAGAGGTGCAAATGTCTCGTGTCATTGTGGTTGGGTCATCGGTTGGGGGCAGCATTGCGGCGAACACGCTGCGCGATTTGGGTGTGGATGTCATTCTGTTGGAGCGCGATCTTAAATATATTAAGCCGTGTGGCGGGGCGATTCCGCCATTGGCGTTTACCGAGTATGGGCTACCGGAAAGCCTGATTGACCGCAAGGTGACGATTGCGGTGGTGGCCTCGCCCAAAAAAGTAACCGAGTTCCCGGTGCTAAGCAGCACACCCGGCGACCAAGACTACATTGCCATGGTGCGGCGCGAGAAGTTTGATGGCTACTTGCGTGATTTAGCGGTGAGCAAGGGTGCAGAGTTAATTGAGACCAAGCTCGAAAGCGTTGAGTATTTATCGTCTGGCATTCGCGCGACGATTGAGGACAAAAGCCGCAAGACGAGCGTCATCGAAGCCGACGCGATTATTGGCGCGGATGGCGCCTACTCGACGGTGGCAAAGTCTTTGGGGCTGGAGCGCTTGCCGATGGCAGTGGCCTACCAAGAGCGCATTCGCCTGCCCCAAAGCGCGATGGCATATTGGGAGAAGCGCGCGGCGTTGTATCTCGGCGATGATGTCAGCCCCGATTTATACGCGTGGGTGTTCCCGAAGTACGACCATGTGACGGCGGGCATTGGGGCGGGCGCAGGCAAGACGCAGCAGGCGCGGCAATTCTTGAATAATCTTAAGCTCAAGCTCAAAGACCAGTTGGGCGATGGCGCTTCGGTGAAGTTCGAGGCGCATCACCTGCCCATGTATCCGCGCAAGCAACTGGCGTTCGAGCGCGCAATGCTGATTGGGGATGCCGCTGGGTTGGTGCAGGCCACATCCGGCGAGGGCATTTACTGGGCGATGAAAAGCGGCGAGATGGCTGCCCGTGCGGCTGCCACAAACATCGCCAACCCCAGCGCCGCCAACCTGCGCAAAGATTACGACAAGCCCTGGTGGAAAGCCTACCGCCCCACCTATTTGTTCTTGCAGTTTTTGCAAAAGATTAGCTACAACAGCGATGTGCAGCGTGAGATTTTTGCGGGCATGTGCAACGACCCCGATGTGCAACGCTTAACGTTCGATAGCTATTTGCAAAAGCGTATTGTGCCTGCGCCCTGGCTGGTGCAGATGCGGATGACCAAGAACTGGTTGAGCACGGCGGCCCATGAGATTTTGAGCGCGCGTAAAGACAAGAAGCAGAAGAGTGTAGAGAAGGCGAGTGCAGGTGTGGTTGTAGGTGGCAAGTAGCGCGGCTTAAACCTCGACTCCTTTTTGTAATCGGCATAGAGTGTTTAGGCATGAGACAATTTCTCCAATGTCTAAACAATACAAAACCCCACCCGCGCTGGTGATTGACCCGAAGAAGAAATACACGGCCAAAGTGAAGACCAGCAAAGGCGATATCGTCATCGAGTTGTTCGCCGACAAAGTGCCGAACACCGTGAATAACTTTGTGTTCCTCGCGCGCGAGGGCTTCTACGACGGCACCAGCTTTCACCGCGTCATCAAAGACTTTATGGTGCAGGGCGGCGACCCCACCGGCACGGGCACCGGCGGCCCTGGCTACAAGTTCAAGGATGAGTTTCATCCCAGCCTGCGCCACACCGGCCCTGGCATTCTGAGCATGGCGAATGCAGGCCCGCACACCAACGGCAGCCAGTTCTTCATCACCCACATTGCTACAAACTGGCTGGATGGCAAGCACGCCGTGTTTGGCAAAGTGACTGAGGGCATGGATGTCGTCAACGCCATCCCCGAACGCGACCCAGGCCGCGCCCGCACCGCTGGCGAGACGCTGGTGAGTGTGGAGATTGTTGAGGAGTAAAGAAGTGCTTAGTGCTTAGTCCTCAGTGCTTAGTAAGCTCACTCAGGACTAAGCACTAAGCACTAAGCACTTCTTTTGATTGGTGTCTTCGATTCCGGCGTGGGTGGGCTTTCGGTGTGGCGGCAGTTGGCCCCGTGTTTGCCCACCGTGCCGATGATTTATTTAGGCGATCAGGCGCATGTGCCGTATGGTGCGCGCACGGGCGCAGAGGTGCGCACCCTGGCCGAGCA
This sequence comes from Roseobacter sp., assembly GCA_043748055.1. Taxonomy (GTDB): domain Bacteria; phylum Chloroflexota; class Anaerolineae; order J036; family Brachytrichaceae; genus JANMVQ01. The sequence goes on along the minus strand of JAYTNY010000088.1, from coordinate 339 downwards.
TTGCACACGCTGGCTGATTGAGCGCGGGTGCAGCATCGTCGTCATCGCCTGCAACACCGCCAGTGCCGATGCATTGCATAGCCTACGTACGCAATTCCCCACAACAAAGTTTGTGGGGATGGAGCCTGCGCTAAAGCCCGCTGCCCAACAGACACAAACCGGTGTGATTGGCGTGTTGGCCACCCAAGTGACCTTGCAAGGCCGTTTGTTTGCCAGCGTAAAAGAACGCTTTGCCAATAACGTGGTGGTGTTGGAGCAGGTGTGCCGCGAGTGGGTGGAGGCAGTTGAAGGTTGGAAGGTTGGAAGGTTGGAAGGTTTGTCCCAACCTTCCAACCTTCC
>JAYTNY010000087.1:0-8920 GCA_043748055.1 Roseobacter sp. | reverse complement strand
CGCCCTCGTGCACTTCCACGTTTACGTCATCGCCGGATTTTAGGTGGGTCAATTCCAGCAAAGCGGCATCAAAAATAATGCCGTTGGAATTGCCGATTTTTGAGATGGTTTTAATCATGTATTACAAAGTTTAACATGACTAAAACAGTCGGACGCTCGCCTGCAACTGCGGGTAAAACGCCGCAAAGTCCTCACCCAACGCCGTATAGTTCTCGCGCAATTCGCTCAGCATCGGCACCAGCAGGCCAGGCCGCCGCAGCCTGCGCGAGACGCGGGCCAGCGTGCGCTCCACGCCGTCCACGGTCACATATTCGCGCAGCCAATCGCCCGCTACCAGGTGCTGCACAAAGTCTTTGGTCTGGGTGGTGTCATGCTTGGTGTAGCTGATGAAGCTGGCGTAGACCTCGGTTACAAATTCATCCAACGGTTGCACCGAGTAATTGGCCCAATTGGCAGAGAGATAGTGATCGTAAAAAATATCGATCAAGATGCTGGCGAATTTTCGATTTACACGGCTGATGCGCTGGCGGCTTTGCAAAAAGATAGGATGTGCGTCGGTAAAGGCATCAATCATCAAGTGGCACTCGGTGCCGCGCTTCACTTGTGGCGGCAATTGCTGCCGCGCCTCGCCCTTTACAAAATCGGCAATCACGTTGCCCAGGCGAAATTCAACTGTGGGTTCGGAGAGGTGGAGATGGGCGAGCCAGTTCATGAGTTTTAACTCTACAGCAACTAAAATCAATTCATGCAAACCGCTCAAACTGCACCGTATGGCTCATGGAAATCCCCCATCACCTCCGAGTTGCTGACGCGGGGTGCAGTGGGCCTCGGCTCGGTGCAACTGGATGGCGATGATATTTACTGGATCGAAGCACGCCCCGAAGAAAAGGGCCGCAACGGGGTGGTGCGTTGGCGCGATGGGGCCGCAGTAGACATGATTTTGCCGGATGCTTACGCCCGCACGCGCGCGCACGAGTATGGCGGCGGCGCGTATTGCGTTCGCAATGGCGCATTGGCCTATTCCAATTTCAAAGATCAACAACTCTATCTAGTCAAAGACGGCAACACGTCGCAGCTCACACATCAGGATGGCTTGCGCTTTGCCGATTGCGTCTGGGACGAGCGCCGCAACCGCCTGATCGGCGTGATCGAAGATCACAACGTGAGCGCGGGCGCACAGCCCATCAACTGCATCGGCGCGATAGACTTGACGACGGGTGAAGTAACGCGCCTGATCGAAGGCAATGATTTTTACGCTGGGCCGCGCCTCAGCCCAAACGGCAAGCAGGTGTGCTGGTTGACGTGGAACCACCCCAACATGCCCTGGGATGGCACCGAACTATGGGTGGCTGATGTGAACGAGGCTGGCTTGCTCTCCAATCAGCGCCTTGTGGCGGGCGGTGCGCACGAGTCCATCTTCCAACCTGAATGGTCGCCGAGCGGCGAACTGTATTTCGTCTCCGACCGCAGCAATTGGTGGAATATCTATCGTGAGCGGGATAACAAGATTAAAGCAGTGTATCCGATGAGCGTCGAGTTTGGTGGGCCGCAGTGGCAATTTGGCTACCGCATGTATGGCTTCATCTCACCTACCCAAATTTTCTGTGCATATTTGCAAAACGGTTTGGCGCACTTTGCGTTGTTAGATGTCGAACGCAAAACGCTGACGGACTTGGATTTACCCTACACCGTGTTGGGGCGGGGTGGGGTGTTTGCGGCTAATGGCAAAGCCGTGTTCACCGCAGCATCGGCCACACAGGGCAACGCCGTTGTGGTGTTTGATCTGGCCTCGCGCAGTTGCACCGCGCTCAAAAAATCGAGCAACATCGAGATTGACCCCGGCTACATCGCCATCCCCCAAGCTATTGAATTTCCGACGCAGGATGGCAAGACCGCTCATGCGTTTTTTTATCCGCCGAGGAATAAGGATTACGCGGAGGAGGGCCTCTCTCGTAAATCAGAATTTACAGAAAGGGGAGCCGCATCTCCCCTCTCCCGTTCTGACGGGGGAGGGGTCGCATCCGATGCACGGGGTGGGGGCCTGCCGCCCCTGCTGGTGATGAGCCACGGCGGCCCCACCGCCGCCACCGACCTAGCCCTCAGCCTGGATGTGCAATATTGGACCAGCCGAGGCATCGCCGTGTTGGATGTGAACTACGGCGGCAGCACCGGCTATGGCCGTGAGTATCGCCAACGCTTAACCGGGGCGTGGGGCATTACCGATGTGGACGATTGCGTGAACGGTGCAAAATTTTTAGTGCAGCAAGGCAGAGTAGATGGCGAGCGATTGATGATTACCGGCGGCAGCGCGGGCGGCTACACCACGCTGTGCGCTTTGGCTTTTCGGGATGTGTTTAAGGCCGGGGCCAGCTATTACGGTGTAAGTGATGCCGAGGCTTTGGCGAAAGACACGCACAAGTTCGAGAGCCGCTACATGGATAACTTGATCGGCCCTTACCCCGAACGCAAAGATGTTTACGTGGCGCGTTCGCCCATTCACTTCGCGCATCAAATTGCAGCGCCGGTTATTTTTCTGCAAGGGTTAGACGACCCGGTTGTGCCGCCCAGCCAAAGCGAAAAAATGTTTGAGGCCGTGCGCAACCGAGAGATTCCAACTGCGTATGTCGCCTTCGCGGGCGAGTCTCACGGCTTCCGGCAAGCCAAGAGCATCCAGCGCGCCATCGAGGCCGAGCTATATTTCTACTCGCGCGTGTTCGGCTTTGCTTTGGCCGACGAGATTGCGCCCATCGAGATTGAAAATCTGAATTGAAAATTTATGATCCAAATTGAATCCCTACTCTCCGCCCGCCAGTTTTTGGCCCCGCAAAAATGCGGCGACAAAATTTACTTCATCAGCAACCTCAGCGGCAAGTTGAGTTTGTATGCGATGGATGACCGCCCTGGTGGCAGCGTGCCCGAGCCGCTGTTACCGCCCGACATTGCCTTGCAAAACCCGGAATTGATGACCGGTTACGCTTTCAAGCTCTTCCCCAAGCTGGGCAAAATTCTGTTGATGCTGGATCATGACAGTGATGAAAACTATCAGCCCGTGTTGATCCCCATTGGCGGGGGCTACCCGCAGCCTGCGTTTGGGGAAGCGTTTGCGGGCAAACGTGTGTATCTGGTGCAAACCGATGTGGCGCGCGGCGTGGTCTATTTCAATGCCGATGCACTTGGTTCGCCGCTGAACGAGGCCTATCGCGCCGATCTCAAAACCAGCGCTGTGACCAAGCTGGCCGAGGATGTGCATGGCTGCTATGTGACCGCTGTAAACGCCAGTCACACGCTGGTGGCGCTGGGCAAAGGTTACACCTCTGGCGACAACGTGTTGGAGCTGTGGCGCAAGCGCACCGGCAAGCGCGAGGTGCTGTTTGGCAAGCCGATTGAGGAGCGCGCCGTGGGCGAAGTTGTGCCGCTCAACAGCATTGGTGCGGCGTTCTTCACTGAGGGAGATCGTGGCCTGTTGCTGACCACCTCCCTGTTTGAGGATGCCTATGGGCTGGGCTATCTCGACCTCAAGAAGAAAGGCGAGATTAAAGCGGTGACGATCAGTGGGGTGCAGCACACAGGCATGGGCGAACTGACGGGGCTGGAGCACTTGCAGGGCAACACGTATAGCCTGCACTACAACATTGATGGTTGCTCTTGGTTGTACGAAGGCGTATTTAGCGAAAGCAAGTTGACGATGAAGCTGACGCGTGTCATCGCGGGCATGGGTGAGATCGCCAACGGGGTGTTGCAACACCCTTCATATCATGTCGCCTCCAAGACGCACCTGATCTCGTTTTGCACCGCCACGACCCCCACACAGATTTACTCCGTCAACACCAAAATCAAACAATACACCCGCGAAAAACTGCTGGGTGTTTCGGCGGATGTGCTGGCCGCCGGTGAAGATGCGTCGTTTACCTCGCATGATGGGCTGCGCATTTCGGCGCGCTTGTATCTACCTGCGGCCAGCCTTAAATTTAAGGGGCCACGCCCGCTGGTGTATTACGTGCATGGCGGCCCGCAAAGCCAGGAGCGCCCGGACTTCGCGTGGTTCTCGATGCCGCTGATTCAATTTTTGACGCTGAACGGCTTTGCCGTGTTTGTGCCCAACGCGCGTGGCAGCAGCGGCTATGGCCTCAGTTATATGAAGCATGTGGATCGCGATTGGGGTGGGCAAGACCGCCTGGATCACGTTCACGCGATGACGAAGGTGCTGGCGAAAGACAAGCGCGTAGATGTCTCTCGCGCTGCCGTCATTGGCCGCAGCTACGGCGGCTACATGACGCTGACGCTGGCTGCGCGCCACCCGGAGTTGTGGGCTGCCGCCGTAGACATGTTTGGGCCGTACGACCTCTTCACGTTTATTGACCGGCTGCCCGAAACGTGGAAAACCTATTTCTATCTCTCGGTGGGCCACCCAGAAAAAGACCGCGACTTGCTGATTGAGCGCTCGCCGCGCACACACATCGGCAATGTGCGCTGCCCAATGCTGATCATTCAAGGCCAAAACGACCCGCGCGTAACCGAGCGCGAAAGCCGCGACGTAGTGGAGCAGCTACAAGCCAAAGGCAAGCCCGTGGAGTATTTGGTGTTCGAGGACGAGGGCCACGATGTGTTGAAGTTTGGCAACAAGGTGCGATGCTATAACGCGATTACGGCGTTTTTTGAGAGGCATTTGGCGAGGCCTATTGCGTAGAAATGCGAAAAGACCTCCGGGGTCTTAACAAGATTCGAGTGTGTGGCTGCGTCTCATGTTAAGACCCCGGAGGTCTTGACAAGGCACTAATCGAAATCATCGGCAATGAGCTTTGTCATCATCTTTTCGTCTACAGCACCTTGATGAAACTGCTCGAAACGCGTTGTGCCATCAAACCAATTCAACACGTCCCTGCGTTTCAAGTTGGTCACACCGTTCATCTGCATCGCTCCATAACTGCTCCACGGCCATTTTCGAAAATCCCTCACAAAGCCATGCTTTTGCGGGTTGAAGTGGATGTAAAAGATGAGGTTGGTGAAGTAGGTGTCGGAGTTCACTTCGATGCGCTTGAAGCTTTCCTCAAACAACCTGCCTGTGCGGCTGTAAATTTTGTTAATGGCTTTTGCGTAAGCGTTAAAGAGATTACCGAAAGCGCGTATGGCCATGATCGAGACCTCCGGGGTCTTAGTTGCGTTCGCTGCGGGGACTTCGATTTTTGTTAAGACCCCGGAGGTCTGAACGAGGCCGCGCCGCCATTCATCTTCAGTCTTGATCCGCACAATTACATGAAAGTGATTCTTCAACAAGCAATACGCGTACGTATCTGCGATAGGACGGATGTATTTGGCGTACTGCTCCAGAAAATATCGGTAATTTCGCTCCTCACGAAAAAGATTTTCGTGGTTGTTTCCTCGATGGTAGAGGTGATAGTAACGACCGGGTTGGAGTGGCACCGTTTCGTTCATGATGCAGGTTATACAAGATTGACTTGGTACGTAGCAAGACCTCCGGGGTCTTAATTCGAATCGATGCTAAACATCGACTCTTGTCAAGACCCCGGAGGTCTGAGTCACACATCAGCTCAACACCAACTCCCCATCTACCGCATCCACCCGCACCACGCCGCCCTCGTGGTATTTGCCTTCCAGCACCGCCATCGAAAGCGGGTCTTGCAATTCGCTTTGAATGGCGCGCTTCAATGGCCGCGCGCCGAAGGCGGGGTCATAGCCCACATCGGCCAGATGCTTCTTGGCGGCATCCGTCAACGTCAGGCCAATCTTGCGGTCGGCCAACAGCTTGCGCAGCTTGCCCAATTGCACATCCACAATCCGCACAATGTGTTCGTTGCTCAGCGCATGAAACACCACGATCTCGTCAATCCGGTTCAAGAATTCCGGTCTAAAGAAACTCTGCAATCGCTTGATGATCTCGCTTCTGGACAGTTGATCAAGTTCAGAAGGTTCAGAAAGTTGATAAGGTTTCCCAACTTGGGAACCTGCCAAACCTGACGAACTTGTTAACAAGTTCGAGGTCATGATGATGACCGTGTTCTTAAAGTTCACCGTCCGCCCCTGCCCGTCGGTCAAGCGCCCATCGTCCAGCACTTGTAGCAACACGTTAAACACCTCCGGGTGCGCTTTCTCAATCTCATCGAACAACACAACCGAGTACGGCTTGCGGCGCACGGCTTCGCTCAATTGCCCGCCTTCGTCGTAGCCCACATAGCCCGGCGGCGCACCAATCAAACGGCTCACCGTGTGCTTCTCTTGATACTCGCTCATATCAATCCGAATCATCGCGTTGTCGTCGTCGAACAAGAACTCGGCCAGCGCCTTCGCCGTCTCTGTCTTGCCCACGCCAGTTGGCCCCAGAAAAATAAACGAGCCGATGGGCCGATTGGGGTCTTGCAGCCCCGCCCGCGCACGCCGCACCGCATTGCTCACGGCGCGCAAGCCATCGTCTTGCCCAATCACCCGCTCGCGCAAGCGGTCTTCCATGCGCACCAGCTTGCTTACCTCGCCTTCGATTATCTTGCTCAACGGAATACCCGTCCAACGCGCCACGATGGCTGCAATTTCCTCCGGCCCCACTTCTTCTTTCAGCAACGCGCTTCCGTGCTGCAACTCGTTCAAAGTTGATTGGGCCTCCGCCAGCTTCTTCTCCAACTCCGGCAATTCGCCATAGCGCAACTTGGCGGCCTCGCCCAAATTTGCGTCGCGCTCGGCTTGCTCGATGCGAACGTGAACCACCTCAATCCCTTCACGAATCTCGCGCACCGCCTGGATGGCGGTCTTCTCGCCCTCCCACTGCGCGCGCAGGGCGTTGCCTTTCTCTTTCTCGCTGGCAATCTCACCCTCGATTTTTTGGAGGCGTTCTTTGCTGGCGGTGTCGCTTTCTTTTTTAAGCGCCTCGCGCTCAATCTCAAGCTGCAACACTTTGCGGTCAATTTCATCAAGCGCAGTCGGCTTGCTGTCAATCTCCATCTTCACCGCGCTGGCGGCTTCGTCAATCAAGTCAATCGCCTTGTCGGGCAGTTGCCGGTCGGGAATATATCTGGCGCTCAGCGTCGCCGCTGCAATCACCGCTGCATCCTGAATGCGCACACCGTGATGAATCTCGTAGCGCTCCTTCAGCCCGCGCAAAATACTGATGGTGTCCTCGGCACTCGGCTCCTCCACCAAAACCGGCTGAAAGCGCCGCTCCAGCGCCGCGTCCTTCTCGATGTTCTTGCGATACTCATCCAGCGTGGTCGCGCCTACGCAATGCAACTCGCCGCGCGCCAACATCGGCTTCAGCAAGTTGCCCGCGTCCATCGACCCCTCGGCCTTGCCCGCGCCGACAACGGTGTGCAACTCATCAATAAACAAAATGATCTTGCCGTTGGCGCTCATCACCTCTTTCAACACGGCCTTCAAGCGCTCTTCAAATTCACCGCGATACTTCGCGCCTGCAATCAGCGCGCCCATATCCAGCGAGATAATTTTCTTGTCCTTCAGGCCTTCGGGCACATCCCGCCGCACAATGCGCTGGGCCAGGCCCTCGGCAATGGCCGTCTTGCCCACGCCAGGTTCGCCGATGAGAACCGGATTATTTTTGGTGCGCCGCGAAAGAATCTGAATGACGCGCCGAATCTCCTCGTCGCGCCCAATCACTGGGTCCAGCTTGCCGGTTTGCGCTGCCTGAGTCAAATCGCGCCCATATTTTTCGAGGGCTTGGTAAGTTGCCTCTGGCTGCTGGCTCGTCACGCGTTGGCTGCCGCGCACCTGCACCAACGCCTTCAAAATGCTGGCGCGGTTGATGCCGTTGTCGTTCAAAATCTTTGTCGCGTTCTGGGGTCGCATGCCGTTGGGCGTCTCGCCAATGGCCAACAGCAAGTGCTCAGCGCTCACAAAGTCGTCTTTCATCGTCTTGGCCTCAGCCTCGGCAATGTCGGTGATGCGGCTCATCTCGCGGCTGAGTTTGAGATCACCCGTCGAGCCACTCACTTTTGGCTTAGCCTTAATATCGCGCTCCACCAACTCCTGCACCCGGGCCGGGTTGCTGCCCGCTGCACGAATCACCGACGGCACAATGCCGCCGTCCTGCGTCATCAACGCAAACAGCAAATGCTCGGCCTCGATCTGGCTGTTGCCATATTCCTGCGCCACGCTTTGGGCGCGCACCAAAGCCTCTTGGGCCTTGTCGGTGTATTGGTTTAAGTCCATGATGGTGAATGGGGATTGGTGAGTCGTGATTGGTGATGAGTATTAAACGTCGCTCATATTCACCAATCCCTATTCACTAATCACCAAAAGTCTCCTTTCTTTCAAAGTAACTGAGCTTATGAAATAGCAAAGCCCGGTTTGAATTCTATTGGTGTGGCGTTAGCAGTTTGCTTGCGCAGCATCCCTACTTGCTTTCAAGTCGTAAATTTGATAAAACTCAATTTGATATTTGATACACTGTGAAAACGTTTACACATTTCCCCTAATTCGGTTTGATCCGCGTGACCCAAATGCCCTTTGGCCAAGATTGGGCGCGCTGGTTTAACAATTAACTGTTCTGTTTCCAGGAGGTTCCAAGAATGAAGAGTCAAGAAGTAAAGTTCAATCGTCGTAAGTTTTTGAAAGCGGTAGGCACATCTGTCGGTGTCGCTGCAACGGGGTCGTTCCTCGCAGCGTGCGCCGCACCCGCTGCCGCCCCAGCCGCACCCGCCGCCGCAGGTGGCAAGCTGGAGATTTTCTCGTGGTGGACAGCCGGTGGCGAGGTGGATGGCCTCAATGCCCTCTACGACATCTACAAGAAGAAGTTCCCGGGCGTCGAGATCATCAACGCCGCCATCGCTGGTGGTTCGGGCGCGGGCGGTAACGCCAAAGCCGTCCTCAAGACGCGTATGTTGGGTGGCGATCCGCCTGATTCGTTCCAGGTGCACCTGGGCCGCGAGTTGGTGGACACCCACGTGGTGGCCGACAA
>JAYTNY010000086.1:0-7924 GCA_043748055.1 Roseobacter sp. | reverse complement strand
CTTGACGAAACCCACCCCCCCGCATATCATCCGCGCCGCTTACGGATTAGTCACCAGGACGTGGCGCGATCTGCACCTTGCAGATGCGCCGCGTCTTTTGATTTTTCCGCAAAATCTAATTTTTGTCAGATCGTCACTTTCTAATCCCAGAAGTTACGAAAGGAGTATCCAAACACCATTATGGCTTTGCTACGAGATTTTCTAGAGCTGTCGTATCCCGAACTGGAAGAGCTGAACCTGGCTGCGAAGAAGCAGCGGTTAAGCCGTGTTTCGCCGGACAAGATTCAGGAAGAGCGCATCAAGTATTTAACTGACGAGAAGCGCATCAAGGCCGTCACCGTCATGTTTAGTGACCTGGAAGGCCGCTTGCACATGCTGGACTATGACAAGAAGTTTTTGCTCAAAAGCTACGACAACCTGACGTTCGACGGCTCCTCTATTCGTGGCTTCACTGCACAGCGCGAGAGCGACTTGCGCCTGAACATTGACTGGAGTGCGTTTTATTGGGGGCCTGCCGATATTTTTGGGCCGGGCAAAGTGTTGGTCTTTGGCGAGGTGATTGACAAAGATGGCAGCCCTTACAGCGCCGATATGCGCGGCATCTTAAAGTCGTTTGCGCAGAAGATGTATGACGAGCAGAGCTATACGCTGAACGCGGCCAACGAGATCGAAGGCTTTTTGTTTAAGGGCATGGATGCCGAGCGCGAGTTTCATAAAACCGGCAAGTTTGAGTTTGTGAACACGGGTGGCTACTATCACTCGTTGCCCGGCGACCCGCTGCGCCATTTCATTGATACCGCCGCCGAAGTGCAACGGGCCATGGGGTTTGAAAACGAAAAGGATCACCCCGAGGTTTCGCCCAGCCAGTTCGAGATCAACTACACCTATGGCGAGGTGGTGGCCGCAGCCGACACCATTCAGCTCTACAAACTCATCTGCCGCCAAGTGGCAACACTGAGCGGCATGACCGCCAGCTTTTTGCCCAAGCCTGTGGTGGGCGTCAACGGCAACGGTATGCACACCAACGTGTCCATCACCAAGAACGGCAAAAACCTGTTCTGGGATCCAAAGGGCGAAGAGAAACTCAGCAAGTTCGCCTGGCAATTTGTGGATCGCATTCTGACGCACGGCAACGATATCTGCCTGATGTTCAACAGCAGCGTGAACGCCTATCGCCGCCTCGACCCGCACTTTGAAGCCCCAAACCAGATTAAGGCCAGCCCAACCGATCGTGGCTCGATGGTGCGCATCCCAATCGGCAACGAGAAGAGCAGCCGCGTCGAAGTGCGCTCGGTTGCGCCAGACTCGAACCCATACATGGTCATGCTCTCGGTATTCAAAACCGGTATCGAGGGCAACATCAGCAAAGAGAAAGGCTTGCGCCAAGCCAGCCGCTATTTGCCCGACAACGTCTACGATGCCATCGCCAACTTCCGGGGTGCCGAATGGACGGGTACGCTGTTGGGCGACGATGTGAAGGGCCGCTATGCTGATCTGAAGCAAGCCAGTGCCGACCGCTGCGCGCGCCTGCTGGGCACGTTCGTCAAATCTCAGGAAGTGCAATACCACCACGAGGTTTACAACCAGGCGTTGTGGAATTTGTTCTAAGTGAGCGATTAGCTTAAAGCGATTAGCAATATGCAAAATGCCACGCACTTCTGCGTGGCATTTTTGTTGGGTTGATGATGTATTCTTTGGCACGTCATGCTCAAAGAAAAGCAAGCCTCTGTTTTGCCCGATGTCGCGCTCTATGCCGCGCTGATTTTGGTGACGTATGAGCTGGCAATTGCGCTCATCAGCTACATCAACATCGCCGACAAAGCCCTGCATTTCCCCTTCCCGCTCACCTACGCCGAGGGGCCGCTGCTCGATCAGGTGTTGCGCCTGGCTCGTGGTGCGAACATCTATCCCGCCAATATTCAAACCCCGCCCTACACGCTCACTGCCACCACGCCACTGTTTCAACTGTTGCAGGTGCCATTCATACAAACCGGCACGCCCACGTTTTGGTTTGGGCGTGTTTTTTCCATCGCCAGCCTCATCCTCTCGGCGGTGTTGATTGGGGGCATCGTCTACGTTGTTGCGAAAGATTGGATTGCCGCAGCAATGAGCGCTGGCATGCTCTTCTGCTTCCCGCATCTCGTGTTCGGCTCGGTCGTAAACCAGCCCGATACGCTTGCGTTAGCGTTTAGCCTGGGCGCATTGTTGCTGTTGGTGTGCTGGCCTACGCGTTTGCCTGCGGTTGCATTCGCCGCGTTGCTGTGCGCCACTGCCATCTACACCCACCCACGCTATTTCATCGCCCTGCCACTGGGTGGCTTGCTCTGGCTGTGGCGTTCGCAAGCTCGGCGGCAAGCAATTACATGGATTGCGCTGGTATCCGTTTTTTGTGCTGTGGGCTTCGTCATCCTCAACGCCATCACAGGCGGCGGTTTTCTGCTGCACGTGGTCGCGTTCAACACGTTAACTTTTCAGCCCATTAACTTCTTGGACACCCTGCTCAACATCGGCATCCGCGCCGCGTATGTGTTGATGGGTGGCGCATTGATTTTGATTGTTGAGCGACTGGAACAACCGCACGTCGTTTGGCGGCTGGCCAGCAGCTACGGGTTCGCGGCATTCCTCTCGGCTCTCAGTGTCACACGCGCCAACGGCGGGCTCAATGATCTGTACGAACTTGCCATCGCCATTGCCTTGATGGCAGGGGCTTCCATCGCCTGGCTGGGGACAAAAAGCCACTGGCTGAAAGTAACCGGCATCCTCGTCATCGCATTGCAAGCGGGCAGCTTAAATGCGTGGACGACTGAGCAATATTTGCCGCTCTTCCTCAACAAAGCCAACAATGTGCGCGAGGCCGCGCAGTTGGCCCAAATCGTCAAAGACGCCAACGGCGCAGTGCTGGCCGATGAATTCATGGGGCTGCTGCCGCTCAACAACCAACCTATTCTGTTTCAACCCTTTGAATACAAGCAACTGAAAGAGGCCGGGCTGTGGGACGACACGGCGCTGATTAAGCAAATTGAGCGGCGCGAGTTCAAAGCCATCCTGCTCTACGAATCCAGCGCCGCCCGCACCCTCTCGGTGCGTTGGACGCCGGAGTTGCGCAAAGCCATCTACGCCCACTACGACAAGCAAGAGTTGCTGGCGGATACGCTGGTGTATGTGCCGAAGCCTACGAACGCCCGACCGTAAACGGTCGGGCTGAACAGCGAAGCCCTATCGGGCTGTCCATCAGAAAGGCGAAGCATCCGTTTATCCATTTCCATCCGTTGACACCGACCCCGCAATCTCCACATACTCTTGCCGAATCACCGCATCATCCCCAATGCCAAAGCGCGCCAATAATTTTGCAATCGTCGCGGCCTTGCGTTCGGCATCGCGCACGCTCCAGGTGCGGCTTTTAATCTCCACAAAGTAGCCTTCGCGCTCCGGCTTCACCATCCGGTCTACGTTGATGAATAACTCTTCATCGTCAAAAATCACTTCCCAACGCAGCCGATCTTTGTTCACTTCAACCTCGCGGGCGGGCTTAAAGTATTCGCGGTAAAAGCGCAGGCTTCTATCTGCGCTGCTCATAAAGCGCACCCGCGAGAGCAAAATGCTGTGCGGGAACTCGCGCTCGGTCTGCCCACTCACCAGCGTCAACCGTGTGCGGCTGCCAATGGCCTTGCCCTTCTCATCCAAGCGAATGTCCTCGCGGTAACGCAAGCGCGAGGCCTCTTGCAAGGCATCTTTGTCAAAGTAAAAATACGTGTCGTATTGCTCGTAATGCACTTGCCGAATAATGTTGAAATCACCAGAGCCAATCGCCTCAATAATCGGCTTGGCATCACTCACCCGCGCCTTCACTTGCACCTCAAAACTCTTCTCTTGCTGCACGCCGCTAATCTCGGCCAGTTTGCGCAGCACATCACCCTCGCGCTCATACAAAAATTGCCCAATCGTCTGCGCCATCGCATCAGCCTGTTGGCAAATCGCTTCATCGTCCAGCGTCAACAGTTTGCGGTCGCGCATCAGCGGCTTGCCATTCACAAACACATCCCGCACATCCGCCGCTTTGCTGGCATACACAATTTGGGTGTAGATGGCGTTGCCGGTTCCACCGGAGTCGTGGCTAAACGCGCTGTAGCGCGGTGTGCTATGCAAGCGGTCGTTCTTCAACACGATCACATCCGCGCGTTTGCCTACTTCTAAAGAGCCAGTGATCTCGCCAATATGCAGCGCCTTCGCCCCGCCCAGCGTCGCCATGTGCATGGCTTGGCGCGCTGGCACCACAATCGGGTCGCGCGTGCTGCCCTTTGCCAGCAACGCAACTAAACGCATCTCCTCAAAATGATCGAGGTCGTTATTGCTGGCAGGCCCATCCGTGCCCACGCCCACTTTTACGCCCACCGCCAGCATCTTGGTCACATCCGCAATCCCGCTCGCCAGCTTCAAGTTGGCCGCCGGGTTGTGGCTAATGCTGGCACCCGCGTTGCGCAAAATCCGCATCTCGTCCTCGTCAATCCACACGCAGTGCGCGCAAATTACTTTGGCTTCCAGCACGCCGCACTTCTTTACCCACTGCACCACGCCCATGCCATGTTCGTGCTTGCTGTCGTCAACTTCTTGCTTGGTCTCGGCAATGTGGATGTGCAGCGGCACATCGTGTTTGATCGCCATCTCGGCGCAGGCCCGCATCAACTGAGCACTACAGGTATAGGGCGCATGCGGCGCAATCACCGGCACAATCGTTGGGTGGCCCTTCCACTTCTCAATAAACTTTTCGGTAAACACCAAACTCTCATCGCTGGATGTCGCATCCGGCGTGGGGAAGTTCATGAGGCTTTGGCCGCATAGCGCGCGCATGCCTGCATCGGCAAGGGTCTGCGCAATGTCATCCTCAAAGTAATACATGTCGTTCACGCACGTCACCCCGCTGCGAATCATCTCGGCGCAAGCCAACTGCGTGCCCAGCCGCACAAACTCCGGCGAGACAAATTTCTTCTCGGCGGGCAGCATGTAGCCATACAGCCACACATCCAGGCGCAAGTCATCGGCCAGCCCGCGCAGCAGCGTCATGGGCACATGGGTGTGGGTGTTGATGAGGCCCGGCATGATGACGCAGCCCGCGCAATCAATCGTCTCGCGGGCGGTGTAGGCCGCAGCCAATGTATCTGCGTCGCCCACCGCGATAATTTTGTCATCTTGAATAGCCACCGCGCCACGAGGAAATTGCGTAAAGGCCTCGTCCATCGTAATCACAAAGCCGTTGGTAAGAAGCGTATCTATATGCGACATGGCGAATTTATAGCACAGCGCGCGCAAGATTCAGTTAAGCAGTTTTATTTGCCTGTTCAGCACAACTCTACGCAACCTCTCGCTGCATTCCCGATAGCTTCTTATAGCTCCGCCAAAAGATTGAGTAAACCTAGCCGTTTAGTAGGAGCAACTAATACTTTGGACGGATGCAAAGCTATTCTGTGTGGACACAATCCATTTTGTAAGCGCAATACATCTCGTATTTTGCAATCAGATAAAACGTAAATTCTTGTTTCGTTTTCTAGCTGCAAAAATTCAGCTTAATCACACTGAATTCACAGGGTCACATCAATGAAAACATCAGCGAAAACGTCACGCTCATCCATTCTGCTGCTGCTCGCTTCGGTCTGCTGGGGCCTGGGCACAGTTTTCAGCAAACAACTGCTGCAAGCGGCGCCGCCCATCACGCTGTTTGCCACACAACTCACCACCAGCGTTGCTTTTCTGTGGCTGGTTGTGGGATTGAGAAACGTGACCAACCGTATTCGCCCCACCCCACCCACCGGCTGGCAGCCGCCCTTGCAACCCTTATGGCAGCCGCGCGGTTACACCCTGCGAGACAAACTGCGCCGCGCCACGCTCGGCATCCTGGAGCCGGGGTTAACTTATGCGCTTGGCACCATCGGTCTCAGCCTCACCACCGCTAGCAACACCGCGCTCATCGCCGTCACCGAGCCGCTCGCCGTCATTCTGCTGGCCGCCCTCATCCTCCGCGAAAAAATCACGTTCGCCCGTCTGTGCTTTGTGTTGATGGGTTGCGTGGGCGCAGTCCTGGTCGCAGGCCACTCCGCGTTTTCGTTGGGCGAGTGGTCAGCCGCGACCTCTCATCCACAGGAACTGTTGGGCAACCTGCTGGTGTTTGCTGGCCTGTGCGCAGCGGCGTTGTGCGTGGTGCTCACCCAGCGCAGCATCAGCTGTGCCGAACCGCTCACGCTAACCGCCAGCCAGCAAACCGCCAGCCTCATCTATGTGGTGCTGCCGCTGCTCGTCTTCGCCTTCTTCAGCCAAGAGGCCACAACCTGGGGCAGCATCTCCCCCATGCAGTGGGTCTTGATGGGGTTGTCGGGGATCGTGCAATACGCGCTGTCGTTCTGGCTGTATTGGCTGGGGGCCAAACACACCACCGCCAGCGTGGCCTCGCTGTGCTTCCTCCTCATCCCGGTCTTTGGCGTCGCTGGTTCCTTGCTCTTCCTCGGCGAGCAACTCAGCCCGTTGCAAATTGTTGGGGCGGCACTCATTCTTGCAGCCGTGTTCAATGTATCGCAACAATCGCAGTCCGATGAACCTGCGCCAGCCAAAGCACGCCGTGTTATCTCGCAGGCTTTGTTTCGCAGCCGGACCGCGCCGCAGCCAAGCCTCGATCAGCCCCTAACTTCGTGAAAGCCGATTTTTTCTGTTTCTTTTCACGGAGGCACGAAGGAGCGGAGGGCACGGAGAAAAGAAACAAACAAGCTCTGCGTCTCCGTTTCCTCCGCACCTCCGCGAAAAAACCAGAGTTGTCCAATTGGAGCCATCTCCCTGCGTAGAGTCCCATCAGAGAATCCTTGCAAATCAAGCCCCTTACGACGCACTTACCCTTAGAAAACCTTTAGATTAGAATATCCGGCATGGAATCGTCGTCTACTTTGGCAACTGCTGCCAAGCCCATTCATTCGAATGCAATGCTGCAATCCACCATTCAGCCGAATTTACGCCTGCCCTTACGGGCAGCTATCGTTCGGGTGGGTCGGGGTGTCACTGGCGAATACGATATTTCGATCTCGCTGGATGATTTGCAGGTCTCGCGCGAACACGCTCGGTTTGTGCTGGAAGGCGAGCACTGGCTGGTTGAGGACACCAGCCGCAACGGCACCTATGTCAACGGCCAACTCCTCAAAACCACCCGCCAACCCTTACAAGGCGGCGAACGCATTCAAATTGGCAGCACGTTCGATTATTTCTTTCGCACGTTGGAGCTGACCTCACCTGCCATGACCGTTGGCGCACCGCCAGTCAAAATCCCCAACGGCCTGGCCCCCAACGAGATTCCGCCAAGCGCAATGGGCATTTGGATCAGCCCCAGCGCCGCTGTGTGGCGGGATGGGATGTGCCTCGCGGTCAATCTCTCGCGCACCGAGTATCGCTTGCTCAAGCACCTCATGCAGCACTCCGGCGATGTGTGCGAGTATGAGGATGTCATCATGGCGGTGTGGGGCAACCCGCGCGATAAGGACAGCCTACACGAGTTGATTTACCGCGTGCGCCGCAAGATTGAGTCAGACCCGGCCTCCCCGAAATACTTAATCATCCGCAGCGGCATTGGCGTGGTGTTCTTCCCGAAGGGCGAGCCGCAGATGAATTAGTGATAAGGTTGTGAGCCAAAGCGAGGCAGATCGCGGCGCAATAAAAAGTAGCCACCGCCGCGCAATATCTCGCCACGTTGCAGCCATTCGACAATGGCACGGCGCAGGCGCGTATCGCGTGGGGCTGTGTTTATATCAATGCTGGGCGTGCCAAATATAAAGTTCATAAAGTCTTCTTGCCCAACGCCACTGGGATAGAGATAGCCCTCGCGCTGCCAGCGCACAATGTTGGAGCTTTCTCCCAACATGCCCTCAAGCTGGGTGCTGAATAGCCATGAATC
>JAYTNY010000085.1:0-1644 GCA_043748055.1 Roseobacter sp. | reverse complement strand
GCCAGCTCTTCTTCAATCAGGCGTTCGTTGGGGCGCAACACGCCATGCACAATGTCATTGCGCAGGCGGTCGTAGGTGGTTTCGGAGAGATTGGCGTTAGCGCCATTGGGGGTCAGGGTTTCGTCTTGGGTTGGGGGGGTGTTGCTCATGCGAATTGCGCGCAAGATTGTAGCCGCACATCGCTCTTGGCGAGTCATGTTGCAAGGCATTTGCAATGTCTATGGTTGCATCCCTCAGCCTCAAGTTGCAGAAGCCCAAAGCCTTTTCGCGTAACTTTAGGGTTTTGCCAATTCGATCATCCCTAAGGTTGATTCTGAATCGACACCGCGATGCCACAATCGCGGCCACATCAACCCAAGCACGCACACGGAGGCTTCCATGATCGCAACACGTCATTCACATCAAATCGCTTCGCAACAGCTTTCGGAGCGTCAAGCCATTTCCATCCCCCTCGGCAACGGCGTTCAGGCGATTGGGTTTTGTGTGGGCCTGGCTCTGTTGCTGGTGCAGGCCCAGCCTGGGTTTGTAGTCGCCCCCAACATGGGCTTCCTCATGGCCTACCTCATGATCGTGTTCACCTCATATGCCTCGGTTCAATATGGCGTGGGGCGCTTGCTGGGTATTCGCTTCTCGCACTACTCGGTGGGTGCATCATCGCAACACATCAACGCGTTCGGCGTCATTCACCTCTCCGCGCACCCCTGTCTGCACTCGTGGGCCGAGACCGGCTCTTTTGCGCGGGGCTTGTTTGCCTTTAGCGGGGCGGCGGCTTCGCTCATTCTCTCGCTAGGCATGGCCGGGTTGGCCGCCAACGCCGGGCTGTGGATTGGGCCTGTGTTAGTCGCAGTCAATGTGCTGTGGTTTGTCTACGTCAGCATCCGGCACTTTCACTTGCGCTGAAATACCACAAACTGCCCCACATCAGTTACATAGTAGTAATTGGACTGGAAGAACTGATCTACGGCAGGCACTTGTTTCAACACATCCCCAAACTTTGCCTCGGGCCAGGGGAAGCCATCTTTGGTCAGCACAAAAAACTTAGGCGGCGTTTGCTTCAGATCAGCCAACAACGCCTCCTCATAAGCCTGTCGCACCTGGGCGCTGCCACCTTCGGTAACCCAGCGCAGATACGGAAAGCGGGTGGCGTTGGGGCGCTGGGCGGTGGCATACACCGCAGGCACATCGCTAAATACAAAAATGCTTTCATCGGGCGTGGTGTTTTGGTTTAAGTACGCCGAGATGCGAATGGTGTCCGCCAACTTGGACTCCATGTAAATATCTACCGTGCGCTTGCGTTCCACAAAAGCGTTGGTGTAGGCATCGGCTATCCAAGGCAGCAGAGTTATGGTTAGGCCCAACGCAGCCAACCCCAACAGCACCGGGGCAACAAACCGAAAATACGATTGCCCGGCAACCTGTCGTGCGCCCTGCCCAAATAAGCGCTGGGCCGATTCATCGCGTGTTACCAGGGCCGCACCGGCCAGCAGCGCCATGGGCGGCAGCCAAATGACAAAGTGATAGCGATACGAATGCCCCTGCCAAGTATTGATAAAGATGGCGATGAGCAAATAGGCCAGCGCAAAAATGCCCGCCCGTTTGCGCTCTGGCGAGCGCAGCGTGCGCACCGCGCCAATCCCAATCAAC
>JAYTNY010000084.1:0-2578 GCA_043748055.1 Roseobacter sp. | reverse complement strand
GCGTTTGAAGGTTTGAAGGTTTGAAGGTTGGAAGGTTCCGATTCCAACCTTCCAACCTTCAAACCTTCAAACTTGGTTTCTTCAAACCTCCGCCCATCTATCGGATACCACTGCGCGTCGACACTCTCGGCCCAGTGATATGGCTCTGCGCACGTGACCTCACGTGCTAAATCCAGCCCATTCATGTCTCGGCTGCTGCGCGCCAGTTCCAAAAGGCGTTCGGGATTGGGGTCGGACGAGGACAAGGCTGCCCGTTGTGCGCCGTGTGTGCGGATGTGCCGCACCAACGCGCGTGTGCTCACGCCGGTAATACCCACCACGCCGCGCTCGGCCAAGTAATCACTCAGGCTTTGGCGTGCGCGGTAATTGCTGACCAGCGGGCTAAGTTCGCGCACTACAAAGCCTGCCACCCAGGCACGATCACTTTCTTCGTCATCCGGGTTTACGCCGGTGTTGCCAATCTGGCTGGCCGTCATCGTCACAATCTGCCCGTGATACGACGGGTCTGTAATGATTTCTTGATACCCCGTCATCGAGGTGTTGAAGACGGCCTCGCCGGTCGTATCACCCATCTTGCCAAAACCAAAACCGGGCCATTGGGTGCCATCTTCGAGGACTAACAGAGCTGGGGGATTTGCTGAACTCTTTTCTACAACCATCGGCGAGGAAGTTTAGCAGAGCGGTTTTCTGGATCGGACAATTTAACTTCGCTGTATTACGCAACAGTAAGGGCAAGCATGCAACGCCCCTGCTTTTGCAAGAGGTCTTGTCTAAAACAAAACAGCCGATTGTTAACTCGGTAAAGCGCGTTCATACCCCGCGATGATCGCGTCCCACTGTGCATTTGCCTCGTCGTCAATCGTTTGCCGCGCTGGGTCGGCTTGGAACCAGGCGATGCTGCGGCGCACGCCTTCGCTCCACGGCACGGTTGCGGCGTAATCGGGCACCCAACGTTTTATTTTTGTGTTGTCGAACACCACGCTGTTGCCTTTGTCGCCGACCACGCCGCCCAATGCCGATGGGTCGTAGGCCGCGATGAGATCGCCAGGGATGTGGATGATCTTGGGTTCAATGCCTAGTGCATGCGCGGCTTCTTTGTGGATTTGGTCCCAGGTCAACACCTCGTCCGACGTGATGTGAAACGCGTGACCGATCGTTGTCTCGCGCCCCATTAGCCCGACAAAGCCTTTGGCGAAGTCACCGTTCCACGTCAGCACCCACAGCGATGTGCCATCGCCAGGGACGATGATTTTTTGCCCGCGCTGCATGCGATCCATCAGCGTCCACGGGTGTTGCCAACTGCCATAGCACAGCGGAATTTGTGATGGCCCATACGTGTGCGAGGGCCGCACGATGACGCTGGGGAAGCCTTGCTCGCGGTAGGCTTTCATCAGCAATTCCTCGCAGGCGATCTTGTTGCGCGAGTAGTCCCAGAATGGATTGACCAGTGGGGTGTCCTCGGTGATGAGGTAATGCGCAGGCGGCTTTTGGTAGGCGCTGGCCGAGCTAATAAAGATGAACTGGCGCGTCTTGCCCGCAAACAGCTCGATGTCGTTTTGCGCATCTTGCGGCGTGAAGGCCACCCAGTCCACCACGCAATCGAATTGGTGATTTGCCAATAGTTGGTGCATGGCGGCTTGATCGTGAATATCGCCAACCAGCAGCGTTGCACCATTGGGCACAGGGTATTTGGACGAGCGACCGCGATTGAGGATGAACAACTCGATGCCACGTGCGATGGCGAGTTCGGAGCAGGCGGAGCTGATGAGGCCAGTGCCGCCGATGAATAAGGCTTTCATAGGCGAGAGATTAGTGCATCGGCGATAGAATGCCAAACGACATGCGACCCACAGGAATTACCGCCGACAAAACCCACAAGCAGCTCAAGCTCGTTTGGGATGATGGCAAAGCCAACGCGATTTCGTTCAAGCTGTTGAGTGACTTATGCCCATGCGAGCTTTGCACGATGGAGCGCAACGACACCAACCCCCTGAAAATATTGCGGCCCCGATCTGACGAGTTGGAGGCGATTAACGCGGTGGGCAACTACGGCATTAGCATCATGTGGCAAGGCGGATGCCGGTATGGGATTTATACGTGGGAGTATTTGCACAGACTTGCTGAAGCTACTTCTTAGTCATTTGCGCCCAGCGGATGTTATAGCTTCCTCCAAATACCCACCGGCATCGGCCTGATTGAGCACGGCCAGAATGGCGTTGACGAGCGTGCGGGCGGATGCAACATCGAGTTCGACCGCCACCCGCGCACCTGGCCCCAGCGACTCATTGACAAAGTCAATGTTCAGCGCATGCTCCATCGACAGGTTAAACGGGTGATCGTACGACACATTGGCCTGTTGTAACGTGAACCAGCCCTCCTTGCCTTTGCCACTGCCATCAATCTCCACTTGTTTAGCGATCATTGTGCACATGGTTGCGCTCCTTAAAGAAGTCTATATGGACAGGATGACAGGATTCAACAGGATTTTTTAATCCTGTGAAATCCCGTCATCCTGTCAAAAACTTTACTGCTGAAAACCTTTATTGAAGATTGCGCTCCAGAAATGCGAATGTCTTCT
>JAYTNY010000083.1:0-9136 GCA_043748055.1 Roseobacter sp. | reverse complement strand
GAACAACGAGCCGGTGCTGAACAACGTCTCGTTGGAGATTGCACCTGGCGAGATTCTGGCGCTGGTTGGCCCCAGCGGCGCGGGCAAGAGCACGCTGTTTAATCTCATCCCACGCTTCTACGACCCCACGCAAGGTTGCGTAAAACTGGACGGGCACGATCTGCACCAACTGCGCGTAAAGAGCCTGCGCGACCACATTGGCATTGTGCCGCAAGACACCATTTTGTTCAGCGGCAGCGTGCGCGAAAACATTTTGTATGGCAAGTTGGACGCGAGCGAGAGCGAAGTGATTGAAGCCGCCAAAGCCGCCAACGCGCACGACTTTATTTTGCGCTTGCCACAAGGCTACGACACCAAAGTGGGCGAGCGCGGCGTAAAGCTGAGCGGCGGCCAACGCCAACGCGTGGCCATCGCCCGCGCCATCTTAAAAGACCCGCGCATTTTGTTGTTGGATGAGGCTACCAGCGCGCTGGACAGTGAGAGCGAAGGATTGGTGCAGGACGCGCTGGAAAAGCTAATGCAAGGACGGACGACGATCATCATCGCCCATCGCCTCAGCACGGTGCATATTGCGCATCGCATTGCCGTGCTGGACAAAGGCCAACTGGTGGAGTTGGGCACGCACGAGGCGTTAATGGCGCAGCAGGGTTTGTATCACCGGCTGTACTCGTTGCAGTTTAGGGATGAGGATGAGGGAGCGAGTGCGCCATCCGAAGAGAACCGCGAACCCAACAGCAGCACAACACCCGCGCGTAAGCAACGTGGCTTTAATCCACTGCAAGCGCTTCGACAGTAATGTCGAGCAAGCGCCCAAAGCGCTTGGAGCGCTTTGGGCGCTAACTCGTCACAGGCGTTTGCCAACTTTTTCTTTGCCCACCTTCGTCATGGCAAAGCTGCGGGTCATGGTTTTGATATGCTCGGCGCGGCGGAAGCGCAAGGCCGACCAATCTTCATCAATGGCAATCATCCGCACAGGCTCGTAACCCGCCTCGCCCAATGCGGCCCAACCGGTGTCGCGGTTGAACTCGCAGGTGTATTTCTTGGAGGTGCCTTTGGGGTAGGCGAACCAGATCAGCGCATCGTCGTCGGCTTTTTTAGTGATCGCTTTCGTCAAGGTATTGACCTCGGTGAGTTGGGTGACGAAAGCGAGAGCGAAGGCAATTTTCTTGGCGGACTTCGCCTCGCGCAAAACGGTGACGCCCGGCAGCACCGCCAACTCCGGCTCGAAGCTGGGTGGGGCGTTGATGACGACGATCTCGGATTGCGCCTTCAGGTTGAGTTTGGTAAAGACAGATGGCATTTGCCAACATTTTATTTGGCAAACAAGATAATGGCAGCATGTTCGTCATCTTTGTCACCCCTTTCTTTACCGAAAACGCCCGCCGCTGGCTGGAAACATTGACTGCGCTGCAAGAGGTTCGCTTGGGCGTGATTAGCCAGGAAACCCAAGAGGTACTGCCGCAAGCGCTACGAAGCAAGCTGGCAGGCCACTGGCGAGTGGACGACGCCCTCAACTCAGACCAGCTCACCTGGGCCGCCCGCGAACTAAGCAAGACGCACGGCCAACCCATAAGGCTGCTGGCCGTAAACGAACAAAGCCAGGTGCCTGCCGCCGAAGTGCGCGAACGCCTGGGCATTGCCGGCATGACCCGCGAGACGGCGCTGAACTTCCGCGATAAGGCCCGTATGAAAACCGCCTTTCGTACGGCCAACGTGCCGTGTGCCCGCTTTGCTGGCGTGATGGCCGAGCCGGAAGCCTGGGCGTTTGTGAATCAAGTCGGGTATCCCATCTGCGTCAAACCCCTCGCCGGGGCGGCGGCCCAATCCACCTATCGCGTCGAGAACGCCGACATGCTGCGCGATGTATTGCGAGCTAGCGGGCCAAGCCCGGCTCAGCCTTTGCAAATTGAGGAGTTTGTGACCGGCAGCGAACACTCGTTTGAGACGATGTCGTTGAACGGCCAGCACCTGTGGCATTCGCTCACGCATTACCACCCCACCCCGCTGGAGGCCATGCGCAACCCGTGGATTCAATGGCGCATTGTGTTGCCGCGCGAGGTGGACGATGCGCAATACGACGACATCCGCCAGATTGGGCAGCAGGCGCTCGGCGCGTTGGGCATGCAAACGGGATTGAGCCACTTGGAGTGGTTCCGCCGCAGCGACGGCTCGATTGCCGTGAGTGAAGTAGGTGCCCGCCCACCCGGCGCACAAATTGTGACGCTGAACTGCCGCGCGCACGATATCGATTTGTATGCGCTGTGGGCGCGGCTGATGATCTTCGATGAATTTACGCCGCCGACCGAGCGCAAGTATGCGGCGGGCGCAGCCTTCTTACGGGGATTAGGTTCCGATGGCATAGGCCATCGGCGTGGGCAAGTGAAAGCCGTGCATGGGCTGGATGAAGTTCTACACGACTTGGGCGGCATGGTGACGGATATGCGCCGCCCCGAGATTGGGCAACTGGCTTCGATCAGCTATGAAGGTGAGGGCTATGTGTTGGTACGCCACCCAGAGACGTGCATGGTGGAAGACGCGCTGAGCCAGATTGTGGCGCGGGTGCGGGTGGAGTTGGTAGGTTGAGTCATCGTCAAGCATCTCCAAGAGCCACATCCTTTGGCTGAATTAGCTGAACGCAGTTTGATGAGATAAATCAGCTTTGCAGCCATTTGCCAGCCTAATCCCAGAAATCTTAAATATTCGTGCGTGAATTTTGTGCGGGAATGCGTTTACTCATACGACTATCACAGTAACGAGGGCGTTCTGGCAAGCCGCTGGGGGCAGCGAGTTTGTTGGAGCGAAAGGGGGGCACTTAATGTCAGTCATTCAAATCGTGGTTTGTGTCGCATTGTTGGTGTTGGCGTGTTACGCCAGCCTGAAGGTGCGCGCAATTACGGATGAGGGCCATAACTAGGCGCAACTCTTTCTCGTCATTCTCTCCTCCTTTTGTTCGAGCGCGTGTAGCGCGCCATTTACCCGTCGTTGGGGGCAGCGACGGGTAAATGATTTTTCCTGATAGGCTTGCGGGTGTGTCTTTCACTAAATCTGAACTGCGCCAACGCATGGTGGCGCTGCGCGATGACTTACCCGCCGAGCAACGTGTCACCTGGAGCGAGCTGATTTGCCAGCGCGCCATTGCACTGCCAGAGTACCAAGCCGCCCGCGTAGTGCATTGCTTTCTCTCCATTCGCACTGAGGTGAACACGCACCCGCTCATTGAACATGCGTTGGCGCAGGGCAAGCGTGTTGTGCTGCCCGTGTTTCTGCGTGGGGGCGAGGAGACGCCCTGCACCGAGATCACCTCGCTGGCCGACGATGAATTTAAGGTGACAGGTTTTGGCTTACGCGTACCACGCGTGCAGCGGCGGGTAGCGTTGAGCGAGATCGAGTTGGTCTTTGCACCGCTGCTGGCTTTTGCAGAGATGAGGCCAGGGCAGTTCTACCGCCTCGGTTATGGCGCGGGGTATTACGACCGATTCTTAGCGCGTGTTCCTGCGCCAAAGATTGGGCTGGGGTTTGCCATGCAGCGCGTGGCTGAGCTACCGGTGGAGGCGCATGATGTGGCTTTGGATGACGTGTTGACTGACTAAAAGAACCTCGCAGGTTGGCGCTGTGACATAGCCAACCTGCGAGGTTTTGCACGGTCGTTACTTTGCCAACTGCGCCACCATGTCTCGCAGCAGAATGGCTGCAACCGGGTGCGAACTTAGATGCTCGCGCAGGCGATACGTGCTGATGAACAGCTTGCCGCGACCCACCGTACGCTCCGCAATCAGCGCCACCGCTTTGTGAATCCACCCTAGGAACAAACCAGAATGCACTTCGTTCTCGAAGTAGTACGGGTGGACGCCATGGATGACATGCTCCGGTGTGAGATCGGCAAAAGCAAAATCCACTAAGCCGTCCGTCGGAATGTCTTTGAACAACTTGTCCTGGCACAGCCAGTTCATGTTGCTGGCCCAATCGCCAGACCAGACTGTGCCTTTGCGCGGGCCAACATGCACGCCGTAGTAGCCACCCCAATGGCTTTGCTGTGCATCGTCGGTTTCGGCCAGCCACAGCACCTTGCCGCCGTCCAGCAAATAGTTGCGCAGGTCTTCGGTCAGGTGGCCGGTGATGACGAGGTCGGCCTCGGCCATCGCCTCCACCACGTTGTAACCCAACCGGCGCAACCCATCCGCAAAGCCAGGCGCAAAGATGTGGGCCTGCGTGGCGGGCTTGGCGCTGGCGCGTGGGAAGAAATACAGATCGAGGTGGTTGCGCGCAGCCTCTTTGCCGTTAGGGCCGATGAGGCTGAGATTCAATTTGTATTTGCCGCTCTTCGCCATCTTCGGCACATCGAACGACACGATGCCTGCGCGAACCACATCAGCTTGACGTGGCGAGACCGCGAGCGAACCTTTAGCGATCAAATCCCTTGAAGGGATTTGATCGCTTGTGACGCGCCATTCGATGCGACTGTTGGCTAACTCTTTTGGCGAGTATTGCGAGACATCCAGCACAATCTCAACACGCTCGCCCTCCCAATACGCCACACGATGCGCCTTTGGCAAAACCACATCGTCGGCGTTGATATCGGCAATGGCTTTGTAAAAGCTCTTGGGGTTGCGGGCCATATCCAGCAAGCCGTTGCACTCCCAGTGCAAGTCGGTGAACTCGGTGATGACGTAGCCTTGCAGTGCAGCGTGGCGGCGCATCTCCTCCAGCTCCCACTTTAGGGCCACGAATTCCATGCCTTGGCTGGCTTTGGATAAATCTTGCAACGTGGGGAAGGCGCGATTGAGATGGTACAACGCGAAGCGATCTTCGATGCCGTGAGGGTAAACCTCACCCTGGCCGTGCTGCATGCCGGTCTCGAACCACCAGGGTTCTTTGCCGCCATAGTGCGCTTTTAATTTCTCTATGTCGGGCAAGCCCCAGTTGCCAAACTCCGAGAGGATCAAAGGCTCGTCGCCACGTCGCCGAATCTCTGGCGCATTCGTAATCCACTCGTGCGAATGCCAGTGGTCTTGCATGAACTTCAGCCGCTCGTCGGCACCGTTTAGCTGAGGCGAATAGCTCCAAGTGGGGCGGCTGGCGAAGGTGTCGTTCCACTCACGGAACTGGGCGTAGTGGTCGGGCACGCTGTAGTACACGTGCATGTCGTCAATATCGCTGACGACGTGAAAGTTGCCATAGCACGCACTGTTATCCACCACCAACCGCGACGGGTCGAGCGCCTTTAACCAGTCATAGGTGTCGCTCATCCACTGCCTGTGTTCTGGGTTGTGAATGTCCACGCCCCACGATTCGTTGATGATGCTGCGGATGATGATGCTGGGCCGGTTCCAATCCCGCTCGGCCATACCGATGAATGTTTCGGTGGCGCGCACTTTGGTGGCATCGGTCAGCAATTGCCAGTTGGGCATCTCAGTCCAAATCAGCAAGCCCACTTTGTCGGCGGCGAGGTAATAACGCGGGTCGCCAATTTTGATGTGGATACGCAGCGAGTTCAAGCCCATCGCCTTCGCTTTTCTAAATTGGTCTTCGATGTATTCGAGCGAGGGCGGCGTGTAAATGCCATCCGGGTAGTAATCCTGATCCAGCGCGCTGCGCAGATAGATTGCGCGGCCATTCAGCCACAGCTTGCCTTCGCGCGTTTCAATCGTCCTGAAGCCAAAAGTGTCTTCGATGGCGTCGTCGTCGTTCAACGTCACGCACAAGGTGTACAGGTTCGGCGTGTCCACATCCCACAGCTTGGGCGAGGGCACATGCACGGACACAGTGGACGACTGCGCCTCCAAACTTGCGCAGAGCTTGCCATTCGGGTCAAGCACTTCGTAGCGCAGCGTGTCGTTCTTGGCGCGCGCCGTGTTCAGCGTCACCGTCACATCCGCCTGTTCGCTATGCGGCGAGACTTTGACGCTGAGCAAATGCTTCTTAGGCCGCGACTCGATGTTGACCGATTGCCACAGGCCGCTGATTGGCCCATACCAACTTTGTTTGCCATGCGGCGCTTCGGCAAAATGCTCCAGGCGGTCGTCCACACGCACGGTCACCACATTCGCGCCCATCTTCACCGCTTTGGTGATGTCGAATTCGAAGGGCAAGTAACCCCCTTCGTGCATCCCAATCTTTTTGCCGTTTACCCACACGTCGGCCAAGTAATCCACCGCACCAAAACGCAGCACAATGGCTTGCCCATCCGGCAGCATTTTTGCCGAGAGCTTGAAGCTGCGTTGATACCACGCCACGCCGCTGTAATCGCGCAAGCCATCATGCGCTTGCCACGGCGCAGGCACGTTTACTTTTTGCTTGGGCTTGAGTGATTTGAGGGTGAGCTTGTTTTGAGGGTCGAGTTGGAACTGCCAGGTTCCATCGAGGGAGAGTTGCTGTCTCATATATCAGATGAACGTAACGGCTGAAATTCGTAGGGGCGCAGCAATGCTGCGCCCCTACCATGGGTTATGACTACAAATTTCCTGAGCACAGGCCTAACTCAGCTTCAACGCCGTAAACGAAAGCGGCGGCAATTTCATCTTCAGCTTGCCATCGGTAATGGCGGGCGTTTTGATGGCTTTCGCAGCGGACACATTGGGCTTCTCCCACGTATTCATCATCGCCGGGTCGCTGCCTGCCAACTGCCAGGCCTCTTGCACAACCTTCGGCGCGCCACTCTGAAACACAAAGTCCGTCGTCACGGCTTCTGTCGTGCTGCGGTTGACGATGAACACGCCCATCGTCTTAGTCGCTTCGTCGTAGCTGGCGCTTACATCCAGCAGCGGCACATCGCCCCATTGTTTGGTCGGGGTTAGCGGTGCGCGCACGAAGGCATCCAGGCTCTTGCCTTTTGCCATAGTCGCCATCAGCTTAAACGGGTAGAACGAGGCGTACTTCAGCAAGCCATCCGTCTTGGTTTGCAACCACGAAATAATGTTGACGATCTGCGCCACGCACGCGATCTTCAACACATCGGCCTTGCGCAAGAACACGTTCAGCCACTGCGCCACCACCAGCGCATCCTCCAGGTTGTAGCCCACTTCGGCCAGGTGCGGGGCTTCCTGCCAGTTGCCGTCGTGCTGGCCGGGGTGCCACACCTGCCACTCATCCCACGAGAGATACACATCGTGCTTGCTGCGCGTCTTGGCTTTGGCGTAACGCAGCGTGGCAGCCATCGTGTCCACAAAATCCTCAAAGCGTTTGGACAAGCCCAAATAGCTGGGCGTGTCTTGGTCATGGTGGTTGCTGACATACATGTGAATGGACAAGTAATCCATCTGCTCCCATGTCGTCTCCAACGCCACGCGATCCCACTCAGGGAAAGTCGCCATGCGGTCGTTGGATGAGCCACACAACACGGTTTGGATGCCGGGGGATTGCCACTTCATCATCTTGGCGGCTTCACGGGCTTTGTTGGCGTATTCGTGCATGTCCAAATGGCCGATCTGCCACGGCCCATCCATCTCGTTGCCCACGCACCAATACTTCACGTTGTGGGGCTGCTTGTAGCCGTGCTTGGCTCGCAGGTCGCTGTATTGCGTGCCGACTGGCGCGTTGCAATACTCCACCAGATCGGCAGCGGCCTGAATAGCGCCAGTGCCCATGTTGGCCGCCATGATGGGCGCCACGTTGGCCTTCTTGCAGAAATCCATAAATTCGTTGGTGCCAAACTGATTGGTCTCGATGCTTTGCCAGGCCAACTCGCGGCGGCGTGGGCGCTGGTCTTTGGGGCCAACGCCATCCAGCCAGTTGTAGCCGCTGAGAAAATTGCCGCCGGGGTAACGAATAGCCGTATAACCCTGCTCACGCAGCGCGGCCAGCACATCTTTGCGCAGCCCGGCTTCATCGCTGAGGGGCGAGGCCGGGTCGTAGATGCCTTCGTAGACACAACGGCCCATGTGCTCGGCAAAGCCGCTAAACAACAACGGCGAAATATCGGCAATCGTTCGGTTTACGTCAAGATAAATTTGTGCGTTTGGCATGATTTAGGGATTAGGGATTGGTGAATAGGGAATTAGGGATTGGTGATTTAGGTAATCACCAATCCCTAATTCCCTATTCACTTTTTTTAAGTTAATTGCTTGAAGACTTCGATTTCAGCAGAGTCGTAGGGCATGCCATCTTGGCGGAAGAGATCGTGAAACCACACAGGCGGCTCGGCGGGGCCGCCGGGTTTGCCCCAGGGGTAAATGGTGTTGGTCTTGCCTGCGACCAGGCCCCAGTTGATGCAACCAACATGCTCTTGCTTGAACACGGGCAGGCAGGTTTGTACCAAACTATTTTCTGTGTGGCGCTGCGTGCCATCGGGGGCAAAGCCGGGGCAACGGCGCAGCCATTCGGTGCAGATAAGCGGTCGTCCAAGCTCTTTCAATGCAGCAATTTGCCTTTCCAAATGATTGGCACTTTCGTAGTTGTGAAAGGTGATGACATCGGACTGCGCGAGTTGAAATTCGTTGAGTGCGGCGTCCTCGAACCACACACCCACCGAGAGGGGTTGTGACGGACGCACGGCTTGCGCCCACTCAAACACAGCCCGAACCAATGGCAACGACTTCTCGCCATTGCCGTTGTTGCCCGGCTCGTTATACAAGTCCCACAACAAGATGCGCTCGTCGTTGGCAAAGTGCGCCAGCAATTCTTTGACATAGCGCTCCAAGCGCGGCCACTGTGCTGGGTCATTGGCAATGCGCAGGCCGGGGCTTTGCAGCCAGCCCGAGTTGTGAATGCCGGGCTTTGGCTCAGGCTGTTTGCCCAGCGCCGCATCGGGATTCCAGCAATCATCGAAGATGCAAAACATGGGGCGGATGCCAAGTGATGCCGCCACATCCAAGAATGGGTTGATGCGCGAGATGAATCCATCGCGGTTGGCATCCCACAACAGATCGTGCAAATACACGCGCATGGTGTTCATGCCGATGGCGGCGGCCCAGCCCAACTCGCGTTTGATCGTGGGCAGATCGAATGTATCAGCCTGCCACATCTCCAGTTGGTTGATAGCGTTGCTGGGGATGAAGTTTGCGCCCACCAGCCAGGGCTGCTTGGCATACCAGGCGTTGGCCTGGTCAGAAGTCCATTGATTCATGAAGAATGCAAAATGAAGAACGGAGAATGTAGAAATGAACCGCTGAGTTCCTTTCTACATTCTCAATTCTTCATT
>JAYTNY010000082.1:0-26484 GCA_043748055.1 Roseobacter sp. | reverse complement strand
CGCGCCGTGGAACGACTACAACACCAAGCTGAAGACATTGCTGGCCAGCGGCGATGAGCTATATGATGTGTTTTGGTACGCCTTCAACGTGCAAGCCCTAGCCGAGCAAGGCGTGATCGAAAACCTGACGCCCTACGCCGAGCAGAGCAAATTTGATCTGAAAGATTATTGGCCGGGCACGCTGGACCAAGCCAGCTACAAAGGCAATGTGTATGGCCTGATTCGGGATGCCGGTGCCAGCATCTTGTATTACAACAAAGACATTTTTACCGAAGCCAAAGTAGACCCGCCCACCGACAAGTGGACACTGGATGACCTGAAGGCCGCCGCCGAGAAGCTCAGCAAGATCGAAGCCAGCGGGCGCGTCGAGCGCTATGGCTTGGCGATGGAAGCGGGCAAGCTGGACGCGTTTTTGGTCGGCAATGGCGGCGGTTATGCCGACAGCATGACCAACCCCAGCAAATGCATACTGGACACCAAAGAATCGCTGCAAGTGCTGAACTGGTTCCACGACTTGATCTCTAAAAACTTCGCCATCAAACCAGCAGCGTTGGATCAAGCCGGTGGTGATGCAGCCGTGTTCCAAAAAGGTCAGGCCGCCATGATCATCCAAAACGCCTCACGCATTCCGGCGTTTAACACCGCCAACATCAACTACGACATCGCCCCGTTGCCCTTGCCGTGGAGTGGCCAACGCGCCAACGAAGCTGGCGGGGCGCGTTGGCTGATGAACGCCAAAGCCAAAAACAAAGCCGCCGCCTGGGCCTTCATGACCTTCTTGAACAGCGCCGATGGCGGCAACAGCATCTACGTCAAGAGCGGCGGCATGTTCCCCGCCCAAAAATCGGTGGCCACCTCGGCGGCCTTCACCGACCCCAACCAGAAGCCCGCCAACCGTAGCGCCTTTGCCATCGAGGGTGCGGCTCTGACAATTCTCTCGCCCGGCCTAGTGCTGCCCGCTTGGGATGACATCAGCGGTAATATCATCTCGCCCGCCATGGACAAGGTGTGGGCGCTGGAAGACACGCCCGACAAAGCCGTGGCTGTGGTGTGCCCAGCCGTGAACGAGGCTTTGAAGAAAGCAGGCTTCCCGAAGTAGGGATAAGGGAAGAAGTATGAAGTATGAGGGCGTTTTCCCCATACTTCATACTTCATACTTTATAGTTCATACCTCTTCCCAACATGAAGTGGCGACCCAACCGGCAACTGGAAGGCTATGCATTTCTGCTGCCAGGGCTACTCGGCTTTCTTGTCTTCACCATCTTCCCGGTCATCTTTGCGCTGGTCATCAGCCTCACCAACTGGAATTTATCGGCTTCGATCTTTGAGAAGCCGCCCCAGTTTGTAGCCTTCGGCAACTACCTTGATCTTTTCGAGTTACCCATCTTCAAACAAGTGGCGGGCAACATGCTGTTCTACGTGGCGGCCATCGTGCCACTGCAAACGCTGCTCAGTTTGTTGATTGCGCTTGGGCTGAACCAGAAACTGCGCGGCATGAAAGGCTTTCGGCTGATCTACTACATGCCGGTGATTACGACGGTGGTGGCCGGGGCGCTGGTCTTTCAGCTCATGTTCGACCGCGACAATGGCCTCATCAACGCGCCGCTCTGGTGGCTGGCCGAGACCTTTGGCTTGAAGATACAACCGCCGGAGTGGCTCACCAGTTCGGCGTGGTCAAAAACCGCTGTCGTCATTCTGACGCTGTGGAAGAACGTCGGCTTCACCGTCATCATTTTTCTGGCGGGCCTGCAAGCCATCCCCCAAGATTTGCACGAAGCCGCCGCCATTGACGGCGCGGACAACCGCCAGCGCTTCTTCAACATCACGCTGCCGCTGCTCAGCCCCACCACCTTTTTTGTGCTGGTCATTTTGGTCATCGGCGCGTTTCAGCTCTTCGACGAAGCTTTTGTGATGACGCGCGGCGGCCCCGCCAACGCCAGCCTCACCGCAGTGGGTGCGATCTACAACACCGCCTTCGGCAACACCTCGCGGATGGGGTTGGCGGCGGCCATGTCGTGGGTGTTGTTCATCGTCATCTTTGCGTTCACGCTGCTGCAGCAATGGCTGCAACGCCGCTGGGTGTATTACGAGACGGGCGAAGGTTAATACAGAGAGGCGAAATGACCGAAAGCATCATGACTGAGATTTCCAAGCAGTATCGCAATACGCATGAAAATCTCCTCGATCTGGTAGACAGCCTGACCAACGACCAGATTGCTTGGACACCGAATGAAACGACCCCGTCCATAGGATTCCATGTCTGGCATTTGGCACGCTGGGCCGACTATCTTCAAGAGATGATCAACGGACGCGGAAGTCAGCTATGGGAAAGAGAGGAAATGGCTGCCCATTGGGATATGGAAACCGCCAGTTTAGGCTATGCCCAAACGGGCATGAATATGGACGACAAGACCGCTTTGACGCTCCGTATGCCCAAGAAAACAATCCTCTTGGATTACGCGCGACGCGCCTTTGCCGCCGCCCAACAAGCCATTGAGACGATTAGCGACAAAGAGTTCTACAAAATATACGAAACCCTGCATGAGGAAAACTGGCGCGACGGCCATATCGGCCCCATCATTTCAACCTGGATGACGCATGACAGTCGGCATCTGGGGATGATTGAATGCCTTGTAGGCGTTCAAGGTATTAGCGGAAGCGCAGATGCTTAGCCGATGCATTTTGGCTGCCCGTTGAGATGAACACACAAAACTCGTCATCCATTTTGGCCCGTCCGCCCCGTCCGGCTGTCGCCCTCGGTGTTTACTTCGCGCTGGGCCTCGGTGCCGTGCTCATGCTGCTGCCGTTTGTGTGGATGCTCAGCACCTCGCTCAAACACCCCAGCGAGATTTTTACCTTCCCGCCACAATGGCTGCCCAGCCAACTGCGCTGGCAAAACTACAGCGATGCGTGGACAGCCTTGCCCTTCAACCTGTTCTATCGCAACAGCCTCATCGTCTCGGTGCTGGGCACATTGCTCGAAGTGCTAACGTCATCGCTGGCGGCGTTTGCGTTTTCGCGGCTGCGCTTCCCAGGCCGCGACAAACTGTTTTTGCTGTATCTGGCCGCGCTGATGATTCCGGCGCAGGTGACGTTGATCCCCAGCTTCATCATCATTCGTTATCTAGGTTGGTACAACACCTTTGCCGCGCTCATTGTGCCGGGGGTGTTCTCGGCCTTCAGCACGTTTTTGCTGCGCCAGTTTTATCGCGGCATCCCACCCGAATTAGATGAAGCGGCGCGCATGGATGGCGCATCGTCGTTGCGCATCTGGTCGCGCATTACGCTGCCGCTGGGCGCACCAGCTTTGTCTGCCGTGGTCATCTTCAGCTTTTTGGGCAAGTGGAACGCGTTTTTGTGGCCGCTTTTAGTCACCAAGACGATGGACATGCGCACGCTGCCGGTGGGCCTCAGCATGTTTCAGGGCCAATACAACACCCAGTGGCATTTGCTCATGGCAGGTGCGATCATCGCGTTGGCCCCGGCCTTGCTGGTGTATGTGGTTGGGCAGAAGTGGATTGTGCAAGCGGTGAACTTGTCGGGCGGCGGGGCGAGATAAGCAACGCGAGGGTTTTAGGCGCTTCGAATTAACTCCGCTGCGCTTCTGCGAAGGCCTGCTTCACATTCACCCGCGCCAACAACACTAAGCCCACCACAAAGAAGATGACCACCGACAAGATGGCGGGCCGCAAATTGCCCAACGATTGGTTGACCGCCGCAAACAAGAACGGCCCCATCCAGCTTGTGCCGCGCTCGCTAATCTCGTAGATGGAGAAGAACTCGGCCTCTTTGT
Source organism: Roseobacter sp. (assembly GCA_043748055.1). Taxonomy (GTDB): domain Bacteria; phylum Chloroflexota; class Anaerolineae; order J036; family Brachytrichaceae; genus JANMVQ01. The sequence goes on along the minus strand of JAYTNY010000082.1, from coordinate 22,691 downwards.
CTTGCGGCACCATCTGGCTGAACAGGCTGCGGCTGAGGGCTTGGCTGCCGCCCAGCACCAGCGCGATACACGCGCCAAGAATCCAAAACTCCAACTCGGCTTTGGGGATGCCCAGCGCCGAGGCCTCAAAGTTTTGCATGCCGAAGTAGGCGTAGATCACTGTGCCTGCCCAAATGATGAGGCTGAGGATGAGCGCGCGCTTGGTGCCCAATCGCCCAGCCAGCCAGCCAAAGAACAACGCGCCGATGAACGCCACAAACTGAATCATCAGCACCAGCAACGTGAGGCGCGCCGTTGGCATCTCTAGCCCACCCCGCGCAATTTTGGCAGCGGCGAATACGGCTGCCACGCCAATCACCGTTTGAATGCCATCGTTAAAAATGAGATAGGCCAGCAAGTAGCGCGCCGTCTGCGGCAGCGTGCGGCTTTTGCGCCGCAGAAAAATGCCCAGCATGATGATGGGGCCGAGGCACGCCAGAAACGCCCAATTCAAGTTTAGGCCCGCGTTGGCGATGACGGTGAACACGATCGGGATCATCACCAGCGGCGAGAGGAACAATATGGCGATGGTGCGGGCGGGCGTCTCCATTGTGTGTTCCAGTTGTTTGAAGGCGATGCTGAGAATATTTTCGCCCACAGGCATGGCCCGCGTTGCGCCGCGCGACCGCAAGGTGCGCCAGGTGATGAACGACCACAGCAACCACCACACCCCGGCTGAAGCCAAATTAATCCGCACGGCCAAACCACTGCTGAGGCCGAGAGCATCACGCCCAAGAAAGATGCCCAGGTTCAAAATCAACAGCAGCCCGCCACCGAGGTAGCCCATGGCCCAACCAAACGACGAGACGCGGTCGCGCTGGTCGGGGCTGGCGATGTCTGGCAAGTAGGCGTTGTAAAACACGATGGCCGCGCCGAAGGCTAGATTAGCGAGAACAAACAAGACGCCGCCCAGCCACCACAACTCGCCTTGCACAAAGAACAGGCAAATGGTTGCCAGCGCGCCGAGCGTGGCGAAGAGCTGCATCAATGGTTTGCGCTGGTTCGAATAATCGGCGATGGCCCCCAGAATGGGCAAGAAGCCCGCTTGGAAGATGACCGAGAACGAGATGGCGAAGGGCAAAAATGAATCTGGCGCGACGGGGATGCCGAAGAAGCGCGCTTGGCCATCGGGGCTGGCTTTGGCGGCGGCCTCTACCAGCGCCGAAAGATATGGGCCGAGAAACACCGCGCCCACCGTGGCACTAAAGGCACTGTTGGCCCAGTCGTACATGGCCCAGCCGCGTATCTCGCGTTTGTTGTTTTGGGCAGGGTTGGCGGTCGGGTTGGGGGTTGCAATTGCGGACAAGTTGGGGAATCTCCTCTATGTGTGCGCTATCTTCTGCGCGGTGTGTAAAGCGCAGTTTAAGCGGGGCGAAGAAAAAAGCGTAACGACAAACGCTTAACTTTTACGCGCTCTCGCGCACCACCAGCCAGGGTTGCAGCATCAGCGACGCGGGCGCAGACACAGGTTTGCCCTCGCGCGCGGCGTGCAGGGCCTGGCTCAGCTCGCGCACCGCCAACTGGCCCAACTGGCTGAGGTCGTGATGCACGGTGGTGAGCGCAGGTGAAAAATACGCCGACTCCGGCATGTCATCGAAACCCACCACGCCCAACTCTTTGGGCACCTTGCGCCCCAGCCGATGCGCAGCTTTCAGCACGCCCAACGCCATCTGGTCGTTGCTGGCAAACACGGCGTCTAGTTTGGGGGATTGGTGCAGCAGGCGGGTCAGCCCAGCATCGCCGCTGGCGCTGCTCCAATCGCCCTCGGCAATTTGGCGGGGGCCGTGCGGCAACTTGGCCGCCATCAGCGCATCCTCCCAACCCAGCTTGCGTTGCTCGGACGACCAGAGCGGCTTTGGCCCACTGATTAACCCGATGTGGCGATAGCCGCGCCGGATCAAATGCTCGGTCGCCAATCGCGCGCCCAGCCGGTTGTCTATGCTTAGCACCGGCGAGCCTCGAATCGGCTCCATGCTGAGGAACACAATTTGGGCAAACGGCTGCACCTGCTGATGAAAGGCGCGCTCGCGTTCGCCGGTCAGCTCGGGGTAGGCCCAGATCACGCCATCCACGTTTTGCGAGATCAAGTTGCTCGTCACACGGTCGTAGTCGTTGGGTTTGTGCGGGTCTACGATTTGCAGCAGCAAGTGCCAGCCCAATTCGGTGGCCTCACGCTCGATGCCGGTGAGCAGTTGGGCTGGGCCATATAGCTGAAACCCGCTGGCCACCACGCCCAGCGTGCGGCTGGTTTGGGTGATGAGGCTGCGCGCGATGCCATTGGGCCGGTATTTGAGCTTGACAATAATCTGTTGCACCTGCTCGCGCGTCGCGTCCGACACATCGGGATGGTTGTTAATGACCCGCGAGATGGTTTGCACCGACACGCCCGCCTCTGCGGCCACATGCCGAATGGTGATACGGGCAGGCTGATGCTTATTTGTATGAGTGCGAGCAAAGCGTGGTGAAACTGGATTGACATCGGGCATAGCTGTGATTAGACTGTGAACGTTCACGGGATTTTACGCCAAGCACTGCGCTTTAGACAACCGTGAATCTGTTGTATTTCAAGTTTTACGAAAGGAGTGAAGCACCATGATGTCTAGTCCGAAGATCAACTTCCGCATATTGGGCTTGGCCGTTGCTGCCGCCGTTGTGCTGGCAGCCTGCGCCCAACCCGCCGCACCGGCGGCTGCCCCCGCCGCTGGCGCAACCGCTGCCCCGGCTGCTGCTGCCCCCGCCGCTGGTGGCGAAGTCACCATTCGCTGGCGCACCCGCCCTGGTGATGCCGGTGAGCAAAAGGTCTACGAAGAGATTAACAAGACCCTGAACGAGAAGCTCAACGCCAAAGGCATCAAAACTGTGTACGACCCCGGCGTGAACCAGGGCTACTTTGAGAAGATTCAAACTGAGTTGGCCGCCGACAACGCCCCAGATATTTTCTGGGTGGGCGGTGCCAACACCGCCGACTTTGTGGCGACGGGCAAGATCGCCGACATCAAGCCCTTGATTGACGCTGACAAAGACTTCAAGCTGGCCGATTTTTACGACGGCCCAATGAAGGAATTGACCCGCGACGGCAAAGTCTATGGCCTGCCCCGCGACATCAGCACAATGGTCGTTTACTTCAACGAGGACATGTTCAAGGCTGCGGGCCTCAAGACCCCGGCTGAGCTTTCCAAAGAGGGCAAGTGGGATTGGGCCGCGTTGACCGATGCCGCCACCAAGCTGACCAACGCTGAGAAGAAGCAATACGGCGTGACCTGGGGCAACTGGTGGGGCCCGAACGGCTGGTTCATCTACAGCGCAGGCGGCAACTTCTACAATGCCGATAAGACCGGTTGTGGTTTGGACACACCCGCCACCGCCAAAGCCGCCGAGGCCGCGTTGGCCTTGCTGAAGACCGCCCCCGAGGGCGATGCCGATGGCGAGGCCTTGTTTGTGGGCGGCCAGATTGGCATGTTGTGGAGTGGTCGCTGGAGCACCCCCGGCTTCCGCAGCGGCGCCAAGTTTAAGTGGGATGTGGCCGAGATGCCGAAGGGCGAGACCAACAGCACTTGGCTGTTCTGGGGCCCCTACTTGATGAGCACGAAGGCCAATGCCCAAGCGGGTTGGGAAGTGATGAAGGTGTTGACCAGCCCCGAAGTGACCGGCAAAGTGGCTGGCCTGGGTGCCAACATCCCTCCGCTGAAGGCGCAGGCTGCGGTGGATGCGTTCTTGGCGAGCGCACCGCCCGCCAATGGTCAGGCGTTCTTGACCGGCGCAGGCTACAAAGACTTGGCCGTCGAGGCCCCGCTGTGGATGGGCAACTTTGGCAAGTTCAGCGATGCGTTTGGCAAGGCCTGGGGCGACATGGTGGCTGGCAAAGTGGCCCCCGCCGACCTGGGCAAGACCGCCTGCGCAGCCGCAACAGAAGCCGAGGCATTTAAGAAGTAGACCTCTTGCAAAAGTAGGGGCGTAGCATGCTACGCCCCTACGAACGCTGCGTGCGAATGGACTTTTGCAAGAGGTCTAGTAATGGTTTGGCTTATGACTTGTGAACCTAAAATTCATCAGTCAAAAGTCATGAGTTGGTTGAAAGCGGATTGTGGATCGTGATTCACAATCCGCTTTTTGCTATTACCCCGGAGGCCCGCCTATGAACGCCAAAAAAATGCGTAATGTGTTGGACGGCTACAGCATGTTGCTGCCGACAATTGTCGGCGTGCTGGTTTTCTTCGCTTTTCCGCTGGGCTATTCGCTGTATCTCAGCCTTACCAATGCCAAGCTGTTGGCGCGGGTGGATGACCCGACGCGGTTTATTGCGTTGACGAATTACGCGAAGGCCATCCAAAACAGCGTGTTCCAAGACGCGTTAAAGACCACCTTTTTCTTCTCGGTCATGGTGCTTATTTTCAGCATCATTCCGGCGCTGTTTTTGGCAGTGCTCATTAACGAGAAGATCAAAGGCCAGAGTTTCTTTCGCTCGGTTTACTTTGTGCCCGTCGTTGCCAGCGTCGTTGGCATTTCGTTGGTCTGGAAGTTTCTACTCAACAAAGACTTTGGCTGGGTGAACCTAGCGATTGAATGGGTGGGCAAAAGTACGGGGCTGGACAAAGCAATCGGGCTGGTGCCCATTTCGTGGTTGGGCAACGCCAAGTATGGGCTTACGGCGGTCATCATCGTGTTTGTGTGGAAGACCATTGGCTACAACATGGTCATCTTCATGTCGGGTTTGCAGAGCATTAACAAGCAGTTGTATGAGGCGGCCAGCATCGATGGCGCCAGCCGCTGGGACACGCTTATCAACATCACTGTGCCCATGCTCTCGCCCACCATATTCTTTGTGGTGGTCACTACGCTAATCTCGTGTCTGCAAGTGTTTGATGTGCCTTACGCCCTGGGCTGGACGCGCGGCAACCAGGCTGGCCCCGCCGACAGCATGTTGACCAACGTGCTGCATTTGTATCGCGAAGCCTTCATCAACAACAGCACCGGCTACGCTTCTGCGTTGGCCTGGATTCTGACGATCATCATCCTGATCATCACCGTTATTCAATTTCGCGTCTCGCAGCGCTGGGTCAATTATGAATAGTGATTAGGGATTGGTGACTACAAATCACCAATCCCTAATCACCAATCCCTAAAAAGATGGCACAAGCATTTTTACGCAACCCGTTCGAGAAGGCGCTGGCCTACATCCTGCTCATCTTTGTGGGCTTTTTGATGGTGTTTCCGTTTATCTGGATGTTCACCGCGTCGCTAAAACCGCACACGGAGATTGTGCAGGTGTTGAACGCCTCGCTCTTGCCGAGAGGTTCGCCTGCGCAGTGGCTATGGGGCAACTATGCCGAGGTCTTAAGCATCGTGCCGATTGGCACGCAACTCCTCAACTCGGTCATCGTTACATTGGGTGTGGCGCTGGGTCAAATTTTGACGAGCATTCTGGCAGGCTATGCCTTCGCCCGCATCCCGTTTCCGGGGCGCGACACGTTGTTCAGCGCGTATCTCGGCACGCTCATGGTGCCGTTCGCGGTGATTCTGGTGCCGATGTACCAGCTTATGATTTGGTTTGGCTGGGTAGACCATCTGGTGGCGCTGATTGTGCCCTGGTTGTTCACCGCCTATGGCACGTTCTTGCTGCGCCAGGCGTTTTTGGCGCTGCCCAAAGAGCTGGAAGAGGCTGCCCTGATTGACGGCACGAGCCGGTGGGGCGCGCTGTTTCGCATCTATGTGCCGCTGATTTATCCTGCACTCGCCACGCTGGGCACCATTACATTTTTGTATTCGTGGAACAGCTTTACCTGGCCGCTGATTGTGATTAACAACCGCGACCTGAAAGTGGTGACGCAGGGCCTGATGGATTTGCAGGCGCTGTACGGCGGCACACGGTTAGATTTGGTGATGGCTGGCTCGGTGATGGCAGTGTTGCCGACGTTGTTGGTTTACTTAATCTTCCAGCGCTACTTCATCGAAGGTGTTGCATCGTCGGGCATGGGCGGGCGCTAATCTTGCTCGAACGGCCTGCCCAGCGATGCCGGTGGCGCGGCGCGCACGGCGCGCAGAATACGGCGGCGGGTTTCGGCAGGGAAGGCGGCCATCACCCGGTCTAGCCAGCCACTCGATGTTAGTGCCAGTACGAAGATCATTAGCACGAACGGCGCGACAGTGAGGACTTGGGTGGGCAGCGAAACTTTGTCTTGGGCCCAGCTTGCCAGCGATTGCAAGATGCCAAAGAAGTACGCGCCCAACGCTGCCCGCAGCGGATTCCAGCCGCCGAAGATGACGATGGCGAGTGCGATCCAGCCATAGCCAGCAGTGTGGCGGTAGCTCCAGCCCGCCTTAAAGTCCAGCGCGAACGCTGCGCCTGCAATGCCCATGAGCGCCCCACCGATGAGCGTGTAGAGATAGCGTTGCAGCACCACCTTGCTGCCACGTGCAAACGCAGCGTTGGGTTGCTCGCCGATGGCGCGCAGCATGAGGCCAAAGCGCGTTCGATAAAAGAACAGCCAAGTTGCGGCAATAAGCACATAGCTGGCGTAGACCAGTGCATCGCTACTGAAGAAAAGCTGGCCCAGCACGGGAATGTCTTTAAGCAGCGGGATGGGCAGCGATGGCACAGTTGGCCCCGGAATGCGAACGAGGGGCGTGCCTAAAAATGACGAGAGATCCACAAACAAGAGCGCCATCACAAAGCCCACCGCAATTTGGGATTGTTTAAGCGTGATGGTGCAAAACGCGACGATGCAGGCGATGCCTGCCCCAACTACGCCTGCGCCAATAAAGCCAATGAGGGTGCTGCCGGTTGCCAGCGCTGCCCCAAACCCGGCCATGGCGCAAAACATGATTGTGCCCTCGGCGGACAAGTTGATGACGCCTGCACGCTCGGTAATGGTTTCGCCGATGACGGCAAACACCAGCGGCGTGGCCGTAGCAATGGCTGTGGCGAGGATGATGATGAGTTCGTTAAATTGCATTTGAAAAGATGAAGTATGAAGGATGAAGTATGAAGGATGAACTTCAGCTTTCATACTTCATACTTCTCACTTCTTCCCTCTTACTTCTGCCAAGCCTCTCCCAATAAGCGCAAAAAGAACAAGCATGCCTTGAATGACGCCGGAGAGCGAGGAATCTACTTTTTGTAAAACGAGCGGCAGTTGCAAACTGCCCACAGTAACCGTGCTGAAGAAGATGGCGACGGGGATGACGAATAGCGCGTTGAAGTTGGCCAGCATGACAACAAGCAACGAGAGGAAGCCCAGGCTGCCGGAGATGGTTGGGATGAGGCGATGGTAGTTGCCCACGACTTGAATGGCCCCGGCGATGCCCGCCATCAGGCCGCAGATGGCGAACGAACTGAGCAATTGGCGTGTGGCCGGAATGCCCAAGATATACGAGGCGCGCAAGTTGCGGCCCACCGCCCGCAGCCGCAAGCCAAAGTGCGTGCCGCGAATGATGATGACAGTGAGGATGGCGGCGATGATGGCTAGTGCGATGCCCACAGGCGTGGCCTCGGTTTTGCCAAAGGTGCCCAGCCACAAACTTTCGTTAAATGGCTCGGTGCCGCTCATCGAGGCCACGCCGGGGCGCTTCCACGGGCCAAAGATGAGAAAGATGGCGAGGCCCTGTGCGACAAAGTTAAGCCCCAGCCCGGCGAAAATTTCGCTGACCTTGCCATACACGTTCAGCAGTCCGGCCATCAACCCCCACAGCATGCCACCGATGGCACCTGCCAAAATAGACAAGCCGATGACCGCAACTTGGGTGGTGCCGGGCGCGGGGTCGGCTGCGCCAAAGCTGCGCAGCGCCCAGGTCGCCACAATTGCGCCCACAGTCACTTGGCCCTCGATGCCGAGGTTGTACAGGCCCGCCGTAAACGTGAACACCAAGCCGCTGGCGCACAACAACAAGATAGACAGCGTGGAAATGACGCGGCCCATCTGGTCAAACGTGCCAAATGCGCCGTTCCACAACGCCGCCACCACGCTGAGGGGCGACTCGCCTGAGATCAAGATCAGCAAGACCAACAACAGGATCGAGATGAAGATGGCACCGAGGCGATAGAGCGTCGGAGTTAGAGAAGAGAGTTGAGTCTGAGGTTGCATTGTCAAGCGGTTACTCTTAACCCCCGACCCCTAAAGGGGAGTCGTTGATTTTCTCTATGCCTTCATCAATTCGATCTGAATGAGGAATTTACAAAGAAGCTCTGCGACTCCCCTTTAGGGGTCGGGGGTTCTTAATTCAAAACTTCCCACCAATCATCTGCCCCAGCGTGTCTACGCTGAGCTGGGCGGCTTCGATGGGTTCGCTGACGCGACCACCGCTGAACACCAGCACGCGGTCGCTGTAGCGCATGATCTCGTCCAAGTCTGATGAGGCAAACAAGATGGCCGTGCCTTGCTGGCAGCGCGCAATCAGTTGTTGCCACACCCACAAGGTTGATTCAATGTCCAGCCCGCGCGTGGGATGCTCCATCAAAATCACGTTCAGCGGATCGGGCATGAGCGCCAGTTGCGTGCGCTGTTGGTTGCCGCCAGAGAGGCGCTCGACATTGCTTTCGGGTTTGCCGCGAATGTTAAAGGTGCTGATAGCTTTCTCGGCCACGCGCAACGATTCGGCTTGATTAACGAACACGCCTTGTTGCGCGCGCAGCGAGACATGGTCACGGATTGTTAATCCGGCTACCAAGCCATCTTTTAATCTATCGGCGGGCAAGTAACACACGCCGCTTTTCAAAAACTCGCGATAGGGTTTGTGGGTCATGTCTATGGATTGAATGCGCAGCGCGCCTTGGGCGCAACGATTGACCCCGGCGCAGGCCAACAAAAACGGCTGCTGCCCGCTGCCTTCCAGGCCTGCGATGCCCAGCACCTCGCCGCGTTGCACGCTCAGTTGCTTCAACGTCAAGTCATAGCTGTCGGTCTTGATGACCACATCGCTCATTTGCAAAGCCGGTTCGCTGCGGGCGGTGCTGGGCTTGATGGGCGCAGCCAACGCCTTGCCAAACATCATCTCGACCAGGGTGCTGGCCGGGCTGGGAATCTTGGCGGTGCCGATGAGTTTGCCGCGTCGCAGCACCGTCACCTCATCGCACAATTCTTCAACATCTTCTAACTTGTGCGAGACGAAGATGACCGACTTGCCTTGTTTCGCCAGCCGCTTAAGCGCTGCAAACAGCGCCGTCTTTTGCATGGCACTGATGCCCGTGGTTGGCTCATCCAGAATAAGTGTTTGCACGCCGAGCGAGAGCAAGCGCAACATCTCCAATTGTTGGCGTTCGCCCACGGTCAAATTGCTGACGTGCTCATTGGGATACAACACAAAGTTGAATTGCGTGGCTAAGGCTCGGAAGGCGTGTTCGGCTGCACGCCGATTCAAAAACAAGCCGTTGCCCTGCGCCGAGTTGACCGAGCCTGGACTGCCTGCCATGAAATTCTCGATCACGGTCAGCGGCGGGAAGTCCATTGGCTCTTGGAACAACATGCCCACGCCTTGCCGAATGGCGTCGGTTGGGGTTTTGATCTCGACGGGCGTGCCATCCAACGAGACCGTGCCGCTGTCTCGTGAGATAAAGCCGCTGAGCATTTTGACCAGCGTGCTCTTGCCCGCGCCGTTCTCACCCAGCAGGCCATGTATGGTGCCTGCTTCGACGATCATCGAGACGTCATCGTTGGCATGTACGGGGCCGAAGTGTTTTTGGATGTGGAGGAGTTCAACCTTCATTAAAGTGAAGCAAGTGTCGAGGGGCGAATGACGAATGTCAAATGGCGCAGGCTCACGTACAGACCTGACAGGTCTGAATTGGTTCGAAGTCGGCGGCAAGTGTTTCAGCGCCGAATCATCACCGGTGTGCCGACAGAAGCCCAGCGATACAGCCGCGTCGCATCCCCAGGCCGCATGACGATGCACCCCAGCGAGGTCATATCGCGCCCGCCGCGCCTGTTAATAGATGCACCGTGAAAGCCGTTTTGGATGCCACCGCTGCCGTAGTAAATGCCCATCCAGTTAGGCAAGCGCCAGCCGAGATGAGACGAGTAGGCCATCGGCACTTTGTTTTGGATGCGAAAGTTACCTGCCCGCGCCCCGCGAATATTTGCGCCAATGCTCATGACCAACGTGTTGCCGCTATACGCATACACCCGCTGCTGGCTCAGGCTGACGACAATGCGTTTGCCGCCTGCGTTCGCATCCTCAGCGTTGGCCTTGTTGGGCGTAGCCACAACGCATACCGAGGCGATGAGCGCCATGAACAAATGGATGAAAGTTTTACGAGACATGCTGGTTTCCCCTTTTTGAAAGTTGTCTTTGTATTGCGTTTTTATTGCGTCTTTCGTCTTGCGTTGGGTACGCCGCGTACCCAACGCAAGACGGAAGACGCATCACGCACTTCTTCACCGACTCAAATTCACCGGCTGCCCGCCATACATGCCCGTCACGGTAATCTTCTCGTCCACCCGTACATACTTCAAGGTGCCTTGTTTGTAGCCGCTCACCGTCACATCTAAAACAAAGCGATCTTTGTCGGCGTTATAGGTGCCGGTGCCGCTCATGCGAAAGCCTTTGCTGAAGGCACAGCCGTTGAGCGTGAAGCGCGTGTTCTTCTTGCCCGCCTCAAAGCTGATCGTATCTCCGTGCGGGCAACCGACTGAAGTGCTGGATTCGCCACCCCAGTAGTAGTACTCCGGCAGGTAATTGATCTCGGTCTCGGCAGATTGCAAGGCCTCCAACACATCAGCAAAATCCTGGGCGCGCTCTTTGGGCAGTGGCACGTACTCATCCGTCACGCGGCCTGGGCAGTTGGTGCGTTTCTGGCCCGGCACTGCGCCATCCAATAAGAACGCCGTCACCAGATCATCGATGCAGGCCACGCCTCGCCCAAAGATCACATGCGGCCCACCTTGCTGCGCGATGAGATACGCGTTGTCCAAGCGCCTAAACACACGCACGCCTTGCTTAAACGGCGTGGCTGGGTCGGCCTCGGCACCCAGCACCAGCGTGGGGATTTGTTTGGCCGGCGTTTCATCAAACGCAGCCGTATCGGGCGCAACAGGCCAGAACGGGCAGGGCAAATCGCCATAGAACACCGCTTGCAGACGCGGAATTTCAGCCTCGATTTGGTCGCCATAGCGCATGTATTTCTCGGCGCGCTGCTGGGGCGTGCCCCGGAAGTAGCTGTAGTCGTTGCACTCCACCGCGTAATACGCCGCGTCGCTGTAGCTGGGGTCGGTCTGCGCCACCAGCGTTTGCGGGTCCAGGCCGAGCGCGAGATACGCCAACCGCAGCAGCGGCACAAAATCCTCTTTGCTCCCTGCCGCCAAGGCGCGCAAGAAAATCATTCGGTCAGCTTCGCTATAGACCTGGCTGGCGGCTACGTTTTCTAAATCGCTAAACGTAAGCGGGCGCTGGGCGGTTTGGCCGTTGGGCAGTGGGAAGGCCACTTCGATGGCGCTCGCGTTCAAGCGCGCGGCAATCGCATCGTAAGCTGCAACCGCGCTGCCGCCCATGTTGACGGCGCATTGTGCATCCGCATCGCAGGCTTGCAAGGTCATCAGCAACACATCGCTAAAGGCTTGGGTTTGCTCCTGGTAAAAGCGTGGCCCGCGCAAGGTCAAATCCACTGTGCCGTCTAACATTAACCCGGCCAAACGGTTGGGGTAGGCAACCGAATAGGCCTGCGAGAACTGCGTGCCGTAGCTCTCGCCATACAGCCAAAATTTGTCGTCGCCGATGTATTGGCGAAAGAGTTCCAGGTCTCGAATGGCTTGGCGCGTGCCAAAGAAGCGCAGCTTATCTATGCCACCCAATTGCGTCGCCAGCACGCCGGAACACTCGCTGGCAAACGTGCGGGCGTTGTTGATGGCCGCCTGCTCCTGCTCTGGGGTTTGCGTGCGGCCATCGCTGCCGTAGTATTTGGCAACCGTAGCTGGGCATTGGAATCCGCCGCTCAGGCCAATCCCGCGCTGATCAAAAAAAACGATGTCGAAGTTCTTGGGGATGCGCGCATCAAACGCATTGGTGTAGCTATCGGCGCTTAGCAAGCCGGATACGCCGGGGCCGCCAGTGGATGTGACGAACATGCCTTTGCGCTGATTTTTCTTGGCGCGCAAGATGCCAAACACCACGTTGATCGTCTCGGCGTTATTGGGGTCAAAATGATCCAGCGGTACTTGTAGGGTGATGCAGGTGAAGCGACTGTTGGGGCAGGGCGCTTCGGTGGTTGCGCGTTTGGGTTGCGCTTTTGCTTGCGCTTGTGTGGGCGCATGTCCCATCAGCAAAGCCGAGCAAACCAGACCAACCAAAACGATGATGAACTTGAGTGACCGCATGATGAACGCCTCCAGAAATCTTATTTCCCCGCCGAGTTTAGTCGAAATCCTGTCTGACAAGTGGCTGACGCGCCAGCCCGTCTATTAGAAAATCATTGACATTTGTGAAATCGTTACCATAATGCTGCGCGTGTTGCCCTGCTCTGCAACGGTTGTGTTATTTTTTGTAAAAGCAAGTTTGTTAAGAGGAGAATTTTCAAATGAAAGCAGTCGTGCCCCAACCTACCGGTCTTATTAGTGAGTTTGTTAACTTCGTCACCAAGACAAATGCTATTGCGTTGGCTATCGGTGTCATCTTGGGCGGCGCCGCCACCAAGCTTGTCACATCGCTCGTGGACAATATCATCAGCCCCATTATTAGCATCTTTACTAGTCTTATTGGGGTCCCAATCGAGCAGTTCAAGCTTGGCCCACTCTTGATTGGAAAAGTGATTCTTAGCGTTATCGACTTCGTCGCCGTCATGCTGGTCATGTTCCTCATCATCAAATTGGTTGCCAAGAACATGCTGGAAGAGAAGAAGTAGGGCAGTCCTGCCTCTGTAAGCGGCAAATCAAACCTAGGCCACATCGAGAATCCCTCGGTGTGGCCTTTTTTTATTAGCCTTTTCTAGGCCAATTCAGCCTTTTGGCCGATAAGCCTGCGGGCCGGGCGAATAACAATTAGATATTGTTGGCGATAGACGCAATCCGGGCAATCCAAGAGATAGAAATTTGCCCCTATCTTCTACATACGACAAATTTATGAGGCCTGCTCCCAAATTCTTTGCAACTATGAATAGCCTAGCTCGCTTGTGCGCTGTGCTGGCTTGCGTGGCGCTGGTGCTGCCGCACGCCCATGTGCAGCGCGCCTATGCCGCCACCGTTCCGGCCAACGCCACCATCATCGCTCCGGCCAGCACACCGCTGGGCCAAAACTTCTCGTTCACCGTCGAGTTCGACAACGTGGGTGGCGCAACCGGCTACGGGCCTTACATCAATTTGTTTATGCCTGCGGTTGGGGCGGATGGCGGCAGCAGCGCGCCTAACGACGGCATCGACCTCATCAGCGCCACTTTCCTCGGCAGCGCCATCACCACGTTCGCCCTCAATTGCTCGTCGGGTAGCTCGGTGCGTTCGCCACTGACGGGGCTAACCGTAACTTGCCCGACTGCGCCAACCGGCATAAACAAGCTGTATGTGTTGCAACTGCCGTTTGGCAGCTTTACTGCGCCGCAAGCGCCCGCCGTCATCGTCATCAACGCCAGCCTCAGCAATTTGGCCGATGTGGGCACGCCGTTGCCCATCTCTGCGCAAGCCGGATTTATTTATGGCGATTCGCCCACCAACTTCGAGCCATCGCAAGGCACAACCACAACGGCAACCGTTACGCCCAGCCTGTTTACGCTGACCAAAACCAGCGACGAGGCCGAAGGCGAAACCGCGACGGGCAGAAACTACGAACACGTTTACACCCTCACGCCCGCCATGCCCACAGGCATCCCCGCCACCAATGTGTTGATCACCGAAACGCTGCCACCCGATGTCGTCCTGGTCAGCGTCTCTGGCGCAAGTGTCATCACCGGCCCGGCTATTCCCGGCGGGCCATATGCGCCGCCCAACAACCTCATCGTCTTCAACTATGGCGCACTGGTGGGCAGCGGCGCACCAATCACGCTGCGCTACTACATCAGCAAAACCAACGCGCTGGGTGGGGATGTGTTGCCTACCAGCGGCGGCAACGCCAGCCGCATCAACACCGCCAGCGGCAGCGGAGCTTGGACACCCATTGACCCCCGCGATGTGGGCAGCCCCTTCACCGCCACCACCGCTTTGACTAACACCAACCGCACGCTGGCCCTGCAAAAGAGCGTGACCGACCCCGCGCCACCTACGCGCCCCGCCGATGTGCTGACCTACACCCTCAACTTTCAACTCTCGGATTTCTTCAGCCTCGGCGGCATTCTTATTACCGATACGTTTGCGGATGGGCAGAGCTACGTGCCGGGTTCGGCGGCCCTCAGTGTGAGCGAGCGCGGCAGCAGCGTGGCAGGCGCGTTCCCAGCGGCAGCACTGGCGGTGACGAATTTGGGCGCGGCTGGCACGCGCATGGTCTTCAATTTCTCGCAGGCTTTGCCGTTGCTGGGGGCAAGTGATGGCATACTACAAGGCGGCTACGCCATTGCGCCGACGACCGGGCCAGCCGTTGGCACGCTCACCTACCGCGTGCAAGTGAACGACACCTACGCCAACGGCAACGCCCTGCTTTCGACCGACCGACTGAGCAACACTGCCGTGATGGCAGGCAATGTGTTGAGCAGCACGAACTTGGCTCAAGTGCTGGGCCGCGCGAGTGACGCGGCTGCTGCCGGGTTTCAAGTTCTCGGCCAACCAACGCTGGTTAAGTCTTTCTACGCTATCAACGGCAGCACCACATTGCCTAGCCCGCTCAAGCTCTCGCCAGGAGATACAGTGACGTATCGCATCACCTACAACCTCGGCACGGGCGACTTTAACAATTTAACTGTGACCGACTTTTTGCCGCTGCCTGTGCATGACGCGGCGGCCATCGCCAGCTTCATCAGCAGCACAGCGGGCCTACCGACGGCGGGCGTTGCCCAGTGGGGGCCAGGCATGAGCACCAGCGACCTGAGCCGCGTGTCGTTACCCACGCTGACAGCGAACGCCGCCAACAACAGCTTTGTGCTGGGCTTTGGCAGCCGCCAAGATACCAGCAACACGCCTACCCAAATTGATCTGCTGTTCACCAGCCGCGTGCAAGACAAGCCCTTTATTGACGACTTGTATTTGACCAACCAGGTGCGCACCGAGCAGACCAACACCAGCGGACAAGTGCTGGAACGCAATGCCATTCAGCCGTTTACCACCGCTGCGCCGCGCGTGCGGGTGCGCAAAGGCATTATTGGCAGCAGCAACCCCAACAGCGTGCTCACCAGCACGGCGGGGCCGGTGGCGTTTGCGCCGGTTGGCACTGCCGCTTGCACTGCGCGCTTCACCGGCACAATCAATTCGATCAACCAAGCCACAACGCCCATTGATGCGAACTTGCAAAACGCCGACGCGGGCGATGTGATTCGCATGGCGATATTGGCCGAGAACATCGGCAGCGCGTTGCAGGGCGCGTTTGATGTGGCTATGAGTGATGCGCTGCCCGCCAACATGAGCTTTGTGCCGGGCAGCTTGTGCGTGCAGCGCGGCGATGGGGCCATCTTGCCGACCAGCAGCCCCAGCACCAGTTTGTTCACCACGGGCATCACGCTCAGCGTGCCGCTTTCGCAGGGCGTGGATTACGCAGGCGCGGCCAACGCCACCGGCAACAACCTCGCCCTCATCTCGTTCGATGTGTTACTTGCGACCCCCATCAGCCCCAGCCAAGTGCTGACCAACAGCACACGCTTGCAGCACTTCACATCGGTGGCAGGTGGGCCAAACTTTGTGCTCATTCAATCGCCTAGCACGCCGGTTACAGACACGGCGCAGGTGTCATCCGCGCCGCTGCGTTTTGGCAAGCAGTTGATTGGCACCGAATTAACCAACGCCAATAATGGCGCGGCGCAGGCCGTGATTGGAGAACTCATCACCTACACGTGGGTGTTGACCGTGCCAGAGGGGACAACCGCCAACGCCCGCATCACCGACACGCTGCCAACGGGCTTGGCGTTTGCAACTTGCACGGGCGTGGCGGCTTCGAGTGGTGTTGCATCCACGGTGGCGCTCTCTCCAGCGGGGGTGTGCAGCAGCGATGCCAGCGGCGCAGTAATCTCGTTTACGCTGGGCACACTGACCAACAGCGATGCCAACGACGCCGTGACCGAGACCGTGCGAATAACTTACACAGCTGTGGTGCTAAACGTGGGCACGAACGTGACCGGCACGACGCGCACCAACAATGCCCAATTCAATTGGCAGGGGAATACGCCGATCACGGCGGCTGCGAACCCAATCACCTTGATTGAACCGCGCTTGTTGGTGAGCAAAGACAGCAACTTGAAGTTTGGCGACGCGTTTGACTCGCTGACGTTTACGATCATCGTGACCAACCCGGCGGCCAACAGCACCGATGTGTATGAGGCCGTGCTGACTGATGTGATCCCAAGCGGCATGAGCTATGTGGCGGGGTCGCTGACTTCGGCCTCGGGGCCAGCTCCTACTTTCCAAATTGCTGCGCCTGTGTTTACGGCCACATGGCCCGTGCTGGCCCCGGGCCAAACCAGCGTGCTAACGTTTGCAGCCACAATTGACGCGAATGTGGTGCCGGGGACAAACTTGACCAACACAGCACGGCTGAATGGCACGAGCTTGCCGGGCAACGTGTTGGCGCGCACAGCGAACGTGAATTCGACCGAGCGCAGCTACACGGCCAGCAACGCCTCGGCGGTGTTTATCGTCAGCCCGCCTACGAGCGGCAAAGCATTGGTTAGCACCGAGATTGTGAATGCGGCCAACAGCAACACCCAGGTGGTTATTGGCGAGGTGTTGACCTATTCAGTGGTGATTACCGTGCCGGAGGGCGTGACGCCGAACGCACGGCTGACCGACACGCTGGATACTGGGTTGGCGTTTGTGAGCTTTGTGGACATCACGGCCTCGGCGGGGTTGCAGTTTGCCAACGTCATTGGCAGCTACCTAACGCCCACCGTGCAAGCGTTTAGTGGCGAGAACGGGCGGCGCGGGGTGTGGGCCTTTGGTGTCATTACCAACACGAACAACAACAACGCCATCAGCGAGACCGTGCGCATAACCTACACGGCGGTGGTGCTGAACGTGAGCAACAACGCCGCTGGCACGGCACGCCGCAACAGCGCCGTCTTTAGTTGGAGCAACGGCACATTAGCGGCGGCGCAAGCGGCGAACGTGACGATTGTGGAGCCGCGCATGGGCGTGACCAAGAGCGTGACGCCCACGACGGGCGACAGCGGCGATGTGATTACCTACACGATTGTGTTCACCGGGCCAAGCGGCACCGATGCGTTTGATACGACGCTGACCGATGTGTTGCCATTTACGACAGGCAGCTCGTTGCTGTTGAACCCGATGATTGTGAGCGCAGCCAGCAACGTGACACCGACGATCAACACGGGCAAGTTTGCGCTGAACGGCAGCAACAGCACCGGCTATACCTTAACAACCAACGGGGTGATGCAGTTGCCGC
The DNA here is from genome assembly GCA_043748055.1 of Roseobacter sp. Taxonomy (GTDB): domain Bacteria; phylum Chloroflexota; class Anaerolineae; order J036; family Brachytrichaceae; genus JANMVQ01. The sequence continues at coordinate 5,201 of JAYTNY010000082.1, read as the reverse complement.
TGAACGCGGGGCGACGCATCACCGTGGTGGTGGCGGGCACGCTGCCAGTGGTTGTGGTGCCGAGCGCATTTTTTACCAACACCGCCCTCGTCAACACCACCTCGTTGGATGGGTTTGCCCAGCCGATGACGCGCAGCCAATACAACACAAACAGCACCGAGCGCGTGTACACCGCGACAGGCGCAGCGCCTTTTAGAATTTTGCCGCTGCTGGCCACCAAAGAATTTATTACGACGAGTGAGTCGTTTACGGGCAACGGCCCGGATGGAAACCCACGCGCGGCGATTGGCGAAGTGGTGGCGTATCGTTTGTGGATTCAGCTTGCAGAAAGCACCTCGCCCAACTTGACGGTGGACTTTTTTGATAACTTGCCCGCCGGGCTGGAGTTTATTACCGGCACCACGCGCATTGCGTTTGTGGCGAATGGCGGGGCAGGCGGCATCACCTCGACCTTAGTGACGACCAGCATGCCCGGGTGCGGCGGGCTGAACGTGATGGGCAGCAGCGTGAGCGGCGTTGCGCCGACGCAAGTGACCTGCCCGGTGCCAGCCAGCGCGATTAGCTTTGATGCGAATGGCCGCCCCAAATTTGCTTTTGGCGGGGTGAGCAACTTTGACACCGATGCCGACGGCGAGTTTATCGTGGTGCAGTTCAACGCGGTGGTGAAGAACGTGGCGGGCAACCAGAGTGGCGTGAACATCACCAACACGTTTAACGTGCTGATTAACGGCGTGTTCGCCGACGACTCGCCGCCGATTACGACGACGGTGGCCGAGCCTGCCCTGGCGCTGAGCAAAGCCGTGAGCGCGGTTGCGCCTATGGACGCGGGCGATCTCATCACCTACACCCTGGTTTACACGAACGCCAGCGGGCCGAACGCCAGCGCCGCGTTTGATGTGGTGCTGACTGACACGATTGACGCGAACTTGGATTTGCTGAGCGTGAGTTTGAATGCGCCCACAAACCCAATCAGCTACACCAGCGCGGGGAACAGCGTGATTACCACGAGCATTGCGTTGACGGTGAGCGTAGCGCAGCTTGACCCCGGCGCGAGTGTGACCGTGACGGCCGTGGCCCGCGTGCGCGATGCAACCAGCAACGGTGCGCGCTTGCCCGACACCGCGTTCATCCGTTACAGCAGTTTGCCCACCACGACAGGGACAATCAGCAACCCCACTGGCACCACCACGCCTGGGGCCAGCGGCACCATTACGGGTGAGCGCACGAGCGCGGGCGGGGTGAACGATTACGCCGTGCAATCCAACGCGGTGACCACGACGCTGAACACACCGACGTTGGCGAAGCTGGCCCCGGTGCCCATTACTTACACGATTGGTGAGCTGATTACCTATACGCTGGTGGTGACTGTGCCAGAAGGCGTGGCGCAAGCCGTGAGTGTGTTGGACGACTTGCCCAGCGGTTTGCTGTTGGTGAGCAGCCAAGTGTTGAGCGGCAGCTTCAACGGCTTGGTGCCGAGCGTGACACCCAGCACCGCTAACGGCGATGTGTTGTATGCCTTTGGCAACGTGACCTCGACGGCGGACAACCAAAGCGACAACAACACGTTTGGGGTGCAAGTGGTGGCGCGGGTAGCCGATGTGATTGCCAACCAGAACGGGACGCTGCTGACCAACACCGCACGCTTGACCTACACAAATCCAGTAAGCGGCGGGACAGGCTTGAGCAGCGCGCAAAGTGTGCGCGTAGCAGAGCCGAGCTTGCAGACGAGCAAGAGCGTCCTCGCACCGCGCAACCCGGTGGGTGCGGGTGATGTGGTGACCTACACGATTCGCGTGACGAACACCGGCACAGCACCTGCGTTTGAGGTGGTGGTGACGGATGTGCTGCCGAGCGGGGCGAATTTTGTTGAGCCGTTTACGTTCACCTATTCGTCGACGACTACGTTGACGTCGACGTCGACGATTACGAGTGCGGCTTTCACAGCAACTCGGCTCGACGCAGGCGCAGCGCTGGTAATTACGTTCACGGCGCGCATTTCCGATGGCGTTGGTTTCAATCAGCCGCTTACTAATTCAACTTACTCAACCTATTCCAGCCTGTTGGGCACGCAAAGCGGGGAGCGCAGCTACACCACGACCCAGGCCACAGCCGTGCTAACCGCCGGCCTGCCTGCGCTGAGCGTGAGCAAGAGCGCGGTGCCTTCGCCCGTCATCGCAGGTGAGTTGCTGACGTTTAGTTTGCGTGTGACCAACACCGGCGCGGTGCAGGCGACCAACGTCATCATCACCGACCGCGTGCCGAACAGCACCACTTTGGTGTCTGCGCTGGGGGCGGTGCAGGTGGGTGATGTGTTGAGTTGGACGCAGCCCGCGTTGTTGGCAGGGGCCAGCGTAACGCAAACGCTGGTGGTGCTGGTGGATGCAGCGATGGCGAATGGAGCCAATATCACCAACACCGTGCGCGCCCAAGCTGCCGAGGGTGTGAGCAACACCGCGACGATTACTGTGCCAGTGATTGCGCGCGCGGATGTGGTGGTGCTGAAGACGGCGAGCGTGTTGACGCCGACCCTGTTGGACACCGTGAGCTTTACGCTGATTGTGAGCAACGCCGGGCCGAGCCTTGCGCAGAACGTGATTGTGACGGAGGTGCTGCCGAGCGGTTTGAGCTTTGTGAGCGCAGCAGCCAGCATGGGCAGCTACAGCAACGCAACTGGGCGCTGGACAATTGGGACGATGACGGTGGGCCTCGCGGCGGCGTTGCAAATTACGGCGCGGGTCAACGCGTTGTTGGTGATGACGAATACGGCAAGCGTGGGCGCAACCATCACCGACCCGATAACCAGCAACAACACCAGCAGCGTGGTGATAACCCCAACAGCGCGGCTTGTGGATTTGACGATCAGCAAGAGCGCAGCGCCCGGCCCGTTCTACTCTGGTCAACTCATTAGCTATACGCTGACTTACACCAACAGCGGGCCAGATGTGGCCGCCGACATCTTTGTGACCGATGTGCTGCCGAGTGGCGCGGGGTTCGTGGGTGCATCGGCAGGCTGTGTGCAGGCGGGTGGCGCTGTAACCTGTAACGTGGGCGCGCTGGGTGTAAACGCCAGCGGGCAAATTACGGTGCTGATTCGCGCCCCAGCTATCACAACCAACCCATCCACAATAACCAACACCGCGACGATTACTGCGACGGGCGAGACCACGCCGACGGACAACACGAGCAGCGCGACCAGCCCAATCTATCGGCTGGCGCTTACGTCGTTCTGTTCGCCGCAGCCCAATGTTTATCGGACGTGGCACGTCACCAACCCCGGCCCACAGGATGTGAGCTTTAACTGGCTGGTGCAAGCCACGCCGATTAGCGGCACGCAATTGGTAACCAACAGCAGCCAAGTGTTTTTTGATACGCCTGCGGGCGGCGGCAACGTCGTCATCATTTCCATCGGCGGGGTGACGCACGATGTGAAGGCCTCGCAGGGCGGCTGCCCCGATCTAGCAATTAGCAAAGGCGACTCGCCCGACCCGGTGGTGGCGGGGCAAACCCTCACCTATACGCTGGTCTACACCAGACTAGGGCCGAATGTGGCGGATGGCGTGTTTATCACGGATGGGTTGCCCGTAGGCGTGAGCTTCGGCGGTATCGTGACGCAGCCTGCAAGCGTTTCTGGGCCAGCCCAAGATGGGCAGACCTTGACGTGGACGGTGGGCACGTTGAGTGCGAACGTGGGCGGGACGATTATTTTCACCGTCACCGTCGGCACCGAAGCGCCAGAGCGCATCACCAACACCGCCGCCATCAGCACCACCACGCCGGAGCCGAACCCAGCCAACAACACCGCGACACAAGCCACAAGCGTGGCCTATGCCGATGTGTTTGTGACCAAAACCGTTCTGCCATCAGATGTGGTGTTGCCGGGTGGCGTGCTGACGTGGACGATTGCGTTTGGCAACGCGGGGAATGCAACAGCGCGTGAGGTGCGGATTGAGGATGTGTTGCCCGATGGCGTGCAGTTTGCGGAGCCGTTCACCTATTCATCGACGACTGCATCGCTGACGACGACGTTGACATCGACGACTACGTTGACGTCGGCGATTACGAGCATCACCTGGTTCATGAACGAGCTTGCGCCAGGTGCAAGCGGCAGCATTGTGTTTACAGGCACAGCCGCAACCCAAAGCGTGGCCAACAACGTGTTGCTCAACCAAGTCCAAATCAGCAGCAGCACACCGCAAACCAATACCAGCAACGATGCCAGCAGCGCGACTACGTTGCGCGCGGCGTTGGCGTTTAGCAAGCAGGCCAGCCGCAGCCCGGTGCTTGTGGGTGAGCAAGTGAGCTTTACGATTCGCCTCAGCAACACCGGCGGGGTAACGCTGACGGATGTGCCGCTGACCGACACGTTTGATGCGACGGTTTTGCAATTTGTGTCGGCCTCGCTGGCACCCAGCAGCACAGGGGTGGGCGGGTTGAGTTGGACCGATGTGGGGCCGCTGCCGCCTAACACCGAGTTGAGCGTGGTGATGACGTTTACCGCGCTGCAACGGACGAATGGCCTCTCCACCACAAACCGTGTGACGACGACGGCCAGCTTTAGCGGCACGGCGTTGCCGCTGCTGGGGGCCTCGGCAGAATTGCGCATCACGCAGCCCGCGCTGTCCATCAGCAAACACAGCGAGAGCGACGACGGCTTGCCGGTGCGGCCAGGTGAGCGCATGACGTACACGGTTGTGATTCGCAACGCCGGGGATGCAGATGCAGTAGGCGTGACGGTGAGCGACACGCTGCCCGCCAACACCAGCGGCGCAGATTTTGCGGTGAGCGATGTGACAGTGATGTCGAATTCGCAGGTGACGTTTACTTACAGCATCACAGCATTACAGCCTCTCATCAGCGGCACGCAGCTTGTGAACCGTGTGACGATGAGCAGCCCAACCGCCGCGCGAGACATACTGACCGCGACAGCGGCGGTGACGGATGTGATTGTGAGCGGGCATGCGTTGGCGCTCAACAAATCCGTCTCGCCCAGCGTGGCTGGGCCGGGTGAGTTGATTACATACACATTGGTTTACACCATCAGCGGTGACGAGCCTGCGTTTGATGTGACGGTGAGCGATACCTTGCCTGCCGGTGTGGTGTTTGTTTCGGCATCGTTGACCCCGACGGTACAAAATGGGGCAACGCTGCTCTGGAACTTGGGGGTTCCAGTAACGAGTTGCCAGGCACCGGCGATTCCATCG
>JAYTNY010000081.1:0-6123 GCA_043748055.1 Roseobacter sp. | reverse complement strand
GTCCCCCGCGAACGCGATCCAAATAGCAGCATGTTCCAGGAGATGTACTACTGGGACAGCTACTTCATCTCGCTGGGCGTGCTGGGCACGGCGCACGAGCAACTCATCGTTGATATTTGTGAGAACTTCGCCTACCTCATCGAACGCTTCGGCCTCATCCCCAACGGCAGCCGCTACTACTTTCTCTCGCGCAGCCAGCCGCCCTTTTTTACACAACAAATAAAGCTGGCGGCTGAGGTGAAACGCAAGCGCGGTGATGCCGATGTGACCGAGTTTGTGCGCCGCATGTTGGCGCTGGCCGAGCGTGAGCACGACACGGTGTGGCTCGGCACCGCGCAGCCGCACCACCGGCAGGTGCATCGCGGCCTCTCGCGCAACTTCGATATCAACTACCTGCACATTTTGGCCTCGTGCGAGAGCGGCTGGGATCACAGCACCCGCTGCGACGATGCTTGGCTCGATCATCTACCGGTTGACCTCAACAGCCTGCTCTTTACTTGCGAACAAGGCATCGCAGATTTGCACGAACAGCTTGGCAATGAATCACGCGCTGCAAACTTCCGCGCCCAGGCCAACGCAAGACGCAACACGCTGCACGAGTTATTGTGGAGCGAAGAACACGGCTTCTTCTTCGATTACAACTGGCGCGAGGAACGCATCAATCTCCATCCCTCATTGGCAGGCTTTTACCCGCTGTTTGCAGGATGGGCCACGCAAACGCAAGCGCAACGTGTGGTGAGCAAATGGTTGCCGCGCTTCTTACAACCCGGCGGCCTCGTCACCACGCTGCAAGCCCAATCCGACAAACAATGGGCCTGGCCCAACGGCTGGGCGCCGCTGCAATGGATTGTGGTGAAGGGCTTGGATCGCTACGGCTTCTATGCCGAGGCCCGCGAAGCCCGCCGTCGCTGGTGCCAGAACTGCGCGCAAGTATTTGCGCAAACCGGCGCGTTTTGGGAGAAGTACAACGTCGTCGACATTGCCGCGCGAGAAGTGGAACAAGGCGTGTATGGCCAGCTCAAAGGCTTCGGCTGGAGCAACGCCGTATTTGCAGATTTCATCCGTCAAGGGTTAGCATAAACACACATGAGTAGCATCGAAACAGTTTTAGGTCACATTGCAAAACAGATTTCTGTTGATCTCACCTCAAAAGATTGGCAAGCATTTACACAACGCGCCCATACACACGGGCCGCACTTGCATGCGTTGTTGCATGCCATTTACGGCACCCGCGAGGATTTTGCGCATCAGTTCGAGAGCATCTTGCTCACCACGGCCAAAAGCTGGCTGGCGCGGTCATCGACCTTAAAAAAACTGGACGCCGAGCGCGAAGCCAATCCGCGCTGGTTCCAATCCAACCAAATGCTGGGCGGCATTGCCTATGTGGATTTATACGCGGGCAACCTAGAAGGCATTCGCAGCAAACTGCCTTACTTCAAAGAATTGGGCTTGACGTATCTGCACCTCATGCCGTTGTTCGAGGCCCCTGAGGGCAACAGCGATGGCGGCTACGCCGTCAGCAGCTACCGCGCCGTAAACCCCAGGCTGGGCACAATGGCGCAACTCATCTCGCTGGCAAACGAGTTGCGCGAGAACGGCATCAGCCTGTGCGTGGATTTTATTTTCAACCACACCAGCGATGAACACGCGTGGGCCAAGCAAGCCATTGCGGGCGATGCCAAGCACCGCGCGTTCTATCTCATCCTGCCCCGCACCGAGGCCGACGAGTACGACAAAAACCTGCGTGAGATTTTTCCGGATCAACATCCGGGTGCGTTTACGGCGTTGAGCCGCTGGACTGGCGATAAGGCGATAAGGGGATGGGGAGATGAGCAGAAGTCTCTTGATCCCCTCATCTCATCATCTCCCGATTCCGATCTGTGGGTCTGGACAACGTTTAACAGTTTTCAGTGGGATTTGAACTACGCCAACCCCGAAGTCTTTAACGCGATGGCAGGCGAGATGCTGTTTCTTGCCAATGTGGGTGTAGATGTGTTGCGCATGGACGCCGTGGCGTTTATCTGGAAGCAACTCGGCACCGGCTGCGAGAACTTGCCCGAGGCCCATCTGCTCATCCAAGCCTTCAACGCTCTCGCTCGCATCGCAGCGCCATCCCTGCTCTTCAAGAGCGAGGCCATCGTCCATCCCAACGATGTCGTCAAATATATTCGGCCCGATGAATGCCAGATCAGCTACAACCCGCTATTGATGGCGTTGTTGTGGAACACATTAGCTACGCGCGAAGTGAATCTGCTCAGCCAGGCGATTCGTCAACGCAGCAAAATTCACAGCGATTGCGCCTGGGTGAACTATGTGCGCTGCCACGATGACATCGGTTGGACATTTAGCGACGAAGACGTCGGTTGGCTGGGCATCAACGGCTACGAACATCGCCAGTTCCTCAATCGCTTTTACACCGGGCGGTTTGAGGGCACTTTTGCACGCGGTTTGCCCTTCCAAGAGAACCCCAAGACTGGCGATTGCCGCATCAGCGGCATGACAGCCTCGTTAGCTGGGTTAGAGCAGGCGATGGCGCAACAAAACGAGTTCGAGATTGACCTCGCCATCCGGCGCATCCTGCTCATTCACGGCATCGCCCTCAGCTATGGCGGCATCCCTTTAATTTATTTGAACGACGAGATTGGCGCGCTGAACGATTACAGCTTTCGCGACGACCCTGCTAAAGCCGGCGACAGCCGCTGGGTGCATCGGCCCGAAGCTAATTGGATGAATTACGACCTGCGGCATGCCAACGGTCACGCACCCTCTATTCAGGCGCGCATCTTCACCGAGATGCGCCACATGATTCAAGTTCACAAATCGCAACCCGCGTTAATGGGCAGCCTAGATGGCGTGGACACCGGCAACCCGCACGTGCTGGGCTTCGCGCACTACCACGCCACCGGGCCATTGCTGGTGCTGGGCAACTTCAGCGAGCGGCCTCAACGTGTCTCGGCGGCAGTGTTGCGGCAACAGGGCTTTACCTGGCCCGCCACCGATCTCATCACGAGTTCCGATGTGGATTTGAGTGCCGATGTCGCGCTGTCGCCCTACCAGTTGGCGTGGCTGCGGCCCGCGTAACGCACAACCGCCCGTGTATAATCCCGCGCCGCTAATGGCCTAACGCAGGTTGCCAAGTGATGCGTGTTGTGCGTGTTCACCTGCGTGGGGTTTGGAGATAAAGAACGAAATGCCGAAGATGAAGACTCATAAGAGCACACAGAAGCGATTCCGTGTGACAGGCAGTGGCAAGCTCATGCGCACACAGCAGGGCAAGAGCCACTTTCGCCGCAAGAAGCCCGCACGCCGCAAGGCACTGTTCATGGAAATGACCGCTGTAAATGGCACTGGTCAGCAGCAACGCGTCGCCAAGTTGGCTCCGTATCTGACAAACAAGTAATAAGTAAGAGGAGACCCAACAAGATATGGCACGCGTAAAAGGTGGCGTCAAAGCTCGACGCCGACACAATCGAGTTCTCGCTTACACCAAAGGTCAGTTTGGCGCACGTCACAAGCACATCCGCAAGGCCACCGAGGCCCGGTTGCACGCAATGGCGTATGCCTACAAGCATCGCCGCGAGCGCCGCCGCGACCTGCGCAACTTGTGGATCACCCGCATCAATGCCGCAGCGCGCATTCATGGCACAACCTACAGCCGGCTCATTCACGGCCTGAAAGCCGCCAACATTTTGCTAGACCGCAAGATTTTGGCCGATTTGGCTGTGCGCGATGACGCCGCGTTTGCAGCGGTGTTGAAATCGGCGAGCATTGCCTGAGTTCAAAATCATTGCTAACAAAGAGCGACTGCTTATACAGTCGCTCTTTTTGTTTTTCGATAACGTCAGCGAGCTGTCTGCGTGGTTCTAACAAACATTGCTATCATCCCAATTACGTCTTAACTTAGGAGAAGGACAAAATGGGAATTACACAAATTATTACTGCGTTTGGGTTAGCCGGAGCGGCTGGACTCAACGCCTATATTCCGTTGCTGGCCGTAGCCGTGTTGGGCAAGCTCGGCTTTCTAAACCTCAGCGAGCCGTTCAACATTCTCACCAGTTGGCCCGCCATCATCGCCCTCAGCGGGTTTTTGGTGATTGAGTTCGTGGTGGACAAAGTGCCCGGCGCAGACCATGTGAACGACGTGGTGCAAACCTTTGTGCGCCCGGCGGCTGGCGCGGTGTTGTTCGCTGCCAACAGCGGTGTGGTCAGCGGCATGGACCCGACGTTGGGGCTAATCGCCGGTTTGGTGTTGGCTTTGGGCGTGCATGGCGCAAAGGCGGCGGCGCGGCCTGCGGTGAACTTAACAACCATGGGCATTGGCGGGCCGGTCGTCAGCATTATCGAAGATGTGACCTCGGCGGTGGCTACGTTTCTCGCCATCTTCGCGCCCATCGTGTTTGTGCTGTTTGCGCTGGTGATTGGCTACGTTGTATTCAAACTAACGCGCAAGATTCGCGCGCGCAGGTTGCGACAGGCAACGGCGTAACTCATTTCGCCGCAAGCGATGTTGTGGGGGCGCAGCAGTGCTGCGCCCCTACGCGTTTTTCAGCATGCGATTTTTTCTGCGCGTTATCATCAGCGCACATGCAACACATCATCGGCCATGCGTGGGCTGTGAAGCGGCTGACCACCGCCATTGAGACGGATCAACTGGCGCAGTCGCATCTCTTCGTCGGCCCGCCCGCCATCGGCAAGAGCGCATTGGCAAAAGCGGCTGCCGCTGCGCTGCTCTCTCGGAATGCCAAAGACCCGGCACGCGCGGTGCAGCTTGTCGAATCGCTCAGGCATCCGGATTTGAACTGGCTGGAAGCCGAAGGCGAGAGCGCGACGCGCTCCATCAAAGTGGAGACCATTCGAGAGTTGTTGCATGCGCTCTCGTTGGCCCCAGTCGAGGGACGCCACCGCGTGGCCGTGCTGAACGATGCACATTTGGTGACCGAGAGCGGCAAGAACGCCATCCTGAAAACGCTGGAGGAGCCAAATCCCTCGGTCGTCATCATTTTGATTGCGCCGAGTGTAGACACCGTGCTGCCGACGATTTCATCGCGCTGCCAAATTTTGAACTTGCGGCCAGTGCCGGTTGCACAAGTGTCGGCGGCGTTGCAGGCGCGGGGCATTGATGCAAGCCAAGCCGAGTTTGTGGCGCGGCTCTCGCGTGGGCGCATGGGCTGGGCCTTGCGTGCCATCCAGGACGAAACCGTGTTGGCAGAGCGCAAAGAGCGGCTGGATCAGCTCCAAGACTTGCTGGCCGCCAACCGCACCCAACGTTTCGCCTTTGCCGAAAAGCTGGCCCGCGAGGATGGCCCAGAGATACGCGCGTTGCTAGACGAGTGGACGCTGTTCTGGCGCGATGTGGTGCAGCAAATGAATGCCAATGCCCAAACAGCCATCCGCAACAGCGATTACCAAAGCACCATTGCCCGCGTGGCCGAACGCAGCACTTTGCCCGCCATCACCGCAACGCTGCGCACGCTGGCGCAAACCTCGCGTTACCTTCAACAAAACGTAAATGCGCGGCTGGCACTAGATGTGTTGATGCTGAAGTTACCCATGGCGTGATATGCAACACATGCAATGCCTGAAGTTCTCTCAAATGTCTATCCCTCAATCATCTCAACCCAAAGAAGCCACACGCGGCAACCCATCGTTTGTATGGCGGGCCGGGCAAGAGCGGCGCCTAAATATGCTGAACGCTGCTGCGCCGTTGGCAAACAAACGCGTGCTGGAATTTGGCTGTGGCTTGGGCACCTACATGCGCGAGATGCGCCGCTTTACGCCGCATGTGTTTGGCTTTGATGTGGAAGTTGACCGCCTGATTGACGGCAAATGCAAAGGCGTGGTCAGCGAGCTGGGCGGCATGTTGGCCGGGGTTGGCGAACGATTGCCCTTTGCCGACAACGCGTTTGATGTAGTGTTTACCAACGAAGTGCTGGAGCATGTGCAAGACGACCACCAGGCCGCCCGTGAAATTGCACGCGTGTTGCGCCCCGGTGGCCGCAGCGTGAACTTTGTGCCAAACCGTCTGTATTTCTTCGAGACGCACGGCATTTACTGGCGCGGGGAATACAAATTTGGCAACAAGCTGTTTGTGAATTGGCTACCCACCCCACTGCGAGACAAGCT
>JAYTNY010000080.1:0-4278 GCA_043748055.1 Roseobacter sp. | reverse complement strand
GCGGGCTGAGAACGCCATCAAACTGGTGCAGCAACTAAACACCGATGTGGGCCTGCCCACCCGCCTGCGCGATGTGGGCGTGACGGAAGCCATGATTGCGCCGATGGCGAAGCTGGCCTTTACAGTGGATTTGAACTGGTGGACAAACCCACGCAGCGTGAGCGAGGCGGTGCTGGCGGACATTTACCGGGCGGCGTTTTAGTATAGAAATCAACTGTCTCTAGATGTAAAACACTTGATTTTGCATTTCATCGGCGGTTACTTTATTCAGAATCAGAAGTAACCGCCGAACGATATCGTGTGGGCGATTTTGCGAAGCAATGATGATGCCGAAATGTAGGCGCTCTGTCGCAAAGTAGTGTTCGGCAAGTGCGACAAAGTCGCTTCGATTGTGCGTGAAAAGACATAAGCCATTGGCAACTGCATATTGAAGTTGCTCGGCATCGGACATGCCTAACCGTCCCTGATCTAGCGCGGACACAACCTCGAAGCCATGTGAGCGAATGAGTTTTGCTGCGAGTGCATTCACATCTTCATCAAGAAATAGACGGATGAACAGCGTCATAGTGTCGCTTTGACGAATGGGTGAAGCAGGCTATCGGAGATTCGATTATGTTCAATATGTGCGTTAATCTCAGCCTGATGATCGCTGTAATAACCCAGCGCATCAAAAATCTGCGCCAGCGTAAGATGAGGCAATGCTTCGACTATCTCAGCAGGTGCAAGCCCCATGCGCCAATGCTCGACAATGGCGCGCACAGACGTGCGCGTGCTACGAACAACGGGTTCACCATTGAGAATGCCCTGCCGACTGACAATGTGTGGATGGGCGTAATCAAGCAGCGTATCGCCTGCGTGGCCTTCGAGCGCGCCGATAACTTGCTCGGCCAGAGCGAGTTTGGCTTCGGGCATGCGGCGAACATACTCGATGAGCTTCTCGCGCGGGGTTGAGGAAGAAATTGCATCCATTTACAAGATAAGATTTTACTTGAGGGCGGCGCTAGAATCTCTGTTGCAGATAAACCCAAAATGAACAACGCACTCCACACCTACCTCGCCAGCATCGAGAAAGATTACAAGGGCGGTAAAGCCACCGAACACACCTATCGCCCGGCGCTGGAGAGATTGTTGGAATCATTGGCACCCCATATCGAAGCATCGAATGATCCCAAGCATATTAAATGTGGTGCGCCGGATTTCATCGTCGAGCGCAAGCATGTGCCGCTGGGTTATGTAGAAACAAAAGATATTGGCGACGACCTGAACAAGACAGAAAAGAGTGAACAACTCAAACGCTATCGCGCTTCACTCAATAATCTCATTCTGACGGATTACCTAGAATTTCGTTGGTATGTGGGCGATAAGCTGCGCATGACGACGCGGCTGGCCAGCGTGGGCAAAGGCAAAAAAATTGTGCCCGATGCGGACGGCATAGCCCAGACTGAACAACTGTTTGCCGCGTTCTATGCCACCGAAGTACCCACGGTCAACACACCCAAAGAATTGGCTCAGCGCATGGCGGCCTTGACCAAAATTGTGCGCGACCTGATTCAAAATGCGCTGACCACTGAAGACGATATCGCTGATCCAAAAAATGACAAAAGCATCGGCGTGTTTCACCAGCAGCTACAGGCTTTCAAAGAATATTTGCTGCCGGAGTTGAAGCCGGAGGAGTTTGCGGACTTGTATGCCCAGACGATGGCCTATGGCCTGTTCGCCGCCGCCGCCAGCAAACCAGCGGGCAAGCCCTTTAGCCGCGCCGAGGCGTATATGTATTTGCCACAAGCCAACCCATTTTTGCGCAAGCTGTTTTTGGATGTGGGCGAGGAACTGGATGGCACCCTGATTGCACCATTTTTAGATGACCTGGCTGCGTTGCTGGCTCGGGCCGACATGAGCGCCATCTTGCAGGATTTTGGCAAGAAGACCAAGACCGAAGACCCGGTGGTGCATTTTTACGAGACGTTTTTGGCGGCCTACGACCCCAAGCTGCGCGAGACGCGCGGCGTGTATTACACCCCCGAACCCGTCGTGCAGTTCATCGTCAATTCGGTAGACCAATTGCTAAAAACCAAGTTCAACCGGCCCCAGGGCTTGGCCGACCCAAACACGATGATTCTGGACCCGGCCACTGGAACCGGCACGTTTTTGTATTTTGTGATCCGCAAGATTTACGAGGCGCAAGTGGCCCGTGGGCAGCAGGGCGCATGGAAAGATTACGTGCATAGCAAGCTGTTGCCCCGCCTGTTTGCGTTTGAACTGCTGATGGCCCCGTATGCGGTGGCGCACCTGAAGCTGGGCTTGTTGCTAAGCGAATTGGGCTACACCTTTGAAAAGAAAGAACGGCTGGGGGTGTATCTCACCAATGCGTTGGATGAAGGCGTTAGCCAAGACCAGACCTTTGGTTTAGCAGGCTATCTGGCCCAAGAAGGGAGCGAAGCCGCCGAGGTTAAGAACAACAACCCCATCATGGTTGTCGTGGGCAACCCGCCCTATTCAGGCCACTCTAAAAATCCTACCGAGGTGAAGCTTCAATTGCTAAAAGGCCAGAGCTATATTGCAAGTTGGCAACCTCATCCTATTACGGGTAAGCCGCAAAATATTGTAAAGACTCAGGCCGAAGATGGGCCAAGAATGCAGCCCACCTTTATCGGCAAGTTGATGTGGGATTACTTTGTCTGCGATGGCAAACTATTGGGCGAGAGAAACCCCAAGTGGTTGCAAGACGACTATGTGAAGTTCATTCGCTTTGCGCAATGGCGCATAGATCAAACCGGCCAGGGCATCGTCGCCTTCATCACCAATCACGGTTATTTGGATAACCCCACTTTTCGCGGGATGCGCCAAAGCCTGATGAAGACGTTTGATACCTTGTATGTGCTGGATTTGCACGGCAACAGCAAGAAGCGCGAGACCGCCCCCGATGGCGGTAAAGATGAAAACGTATTCGATATTCAACAAGGCGTAGCCATTGTGTTGGCGGTGAAACGCCCTGCGACCTCACCCGTTTCTGAACCTTGCGAGGTTTTGCACGCCGAACTATTTGGGACGCGTGCCGTAAAGTACCCCGCGCTGGGCAGCAACGACTGCACCACCCTGCAATGGCATTCGTTGCAACCTGCTGCGCCATCTTATTTGTTTGTGCGACAAAATTCAGAATTAAAAAAAGATTACGAGACATTCTGGGCAGCAGAAAATATCTTTAACGAAAATGTTCTTGGGTTTCAAACTCATCGCGACCCTATTGCAATCGCATTTAATGAGGCTGAATTAAGGACACAAATCAAGAATTTCTTAGGCAAATATCCAAGTCAAATTGAGTGGAATAAGTTTTGCCGGAGATGTGATTACAGGCCTTTTGATAAAAGATTCGTATTCATGGGAAAGAATGTTACCGATAGACCTAGACTTAGCGTGATGACTCATCTCTTTGAACCAAACTTGGCATTAAATCTTCCTAGACAGACCAAATCTCCCACATGGCAACATGCGCTCGTGAGTAATTCACCCACCCCAGCCGTCTTCGTCGAAATTAAAGATGGCTCCTCAGTCTTCCCCCTCTACCTCTACACCACACCGGAAAGCACCGAAGGCACGCTGTTTGCGCAAACCGAAGCCACACGCCAAGCCAACCTCTCACCCCAATTCATTCAAGCATTCAGCGCAAAACTCAACCTCAGCTTTGTGCCAGACGGCAAGGGCGACCTGAAGAAAACGTTTGGCCCGGAGGATATTTTTCAGTATGCCTACGCCGTGTTTCACTCGCCCACCTATCGCAGCCGCTACGCCGAATTCCTCAAGATTGATTTCCCGCGTTTGCCGCTGACCAGCGACGCAACCTTGTTTGCTGCGCTGGTTCAGTTGGGCCAAGAACTGGTGGCGCTGCACTTGATGAAATCACCCAAGTTGGACGACTTCATCACCACATTTCCGCAGGCAGGCGACAACACCGTAGACAAGCTGAGCTATGAAGGCGGCAACGTGCGTTTCAACCCAACCCAGTATTTTGGCCATGTGCCAGAGGCCGTATTCAACTTCAAAGTGGGCGGCTACCAGGTCTGCAAGAAATGGCTGGAAGACCGCAAAGGCCGCACCCTGAACAGCGACGACATCAATCACTATCAGCACATCGTCGTTGCGTTGAACGAGACGATGCGCCTGATGCGCGAAGTGGATATGGCTATTGGCGAGTTTCCTATCAAATAGGATAGAAAAGTATTGCTTTAACAAGGGCACGATGTAAAAACGTAAAACTTGAGCGTTCTGGCGAACACAAAC
>JAYTNY010000079.1:0-16190 GCA_043748055.1 Roseobacter sp. | reverse complement strand
TGATTGACCCGGATGACCCGGACTGCCCGGTGCGCTTGCAGGTGGTGCCGCGCGCGCGCGAACTGCAAGCCTTCGAGAGCATGATGGAGGACTCGCTGGCCGAGGATGCCCATTCGCCTGTGCCGGGTCTCGTTCATCGCTACCCGGATCGCGTACTCATGCTGGTGACGACGCAGTGCGCGAGCTACTGCCGCTATTGCACGCGCAGTCGCATCGTGGGCGATTCGCACGCCATGTTCAACCGGCAGCACCACGATGCGCAGATCGAATACCTCAAGCGCACGCCGCAGGTGCGCGATGTATTAATCAGTGGTGGTGATGGCCTGACCCTGCCGCCCAAAGTGCTTGAGGATTTGCTGCGCCGTCTGCGCGAGATTCCGCACATCGAGATCATTCGCATCGGCAGCCGCGTGCCCGTGTTTATGCCGCAGCGCATTACCGATGAGTTTGTGGCCATGCTGCGCCAGTTTCACCCGGTGTGGATGAACATTCACGTGAACCATTCCAAAGAAATTACGCCGGAATTGGTTCGTGCGTGCGCCAAGCTGGCCGATGCGGGCATTCCGCTGGGCAACCAGAGCGTGTTGTTGGCCGGTGTCAACGACCATCCTGAGACGATTAAGAAGCTGTGCCAGGATTTGGTGAAGATGCGCGTGCGCCCGTACTACTTGTATCAGTGCGATTTGGTTGAGGGCAGCGGCCACTTTCGCACCAGCGTGGCGGCTGGGCTAGAGATCATGGAAGCCCTGCGCGGTCACACCAGCGGCTACGCCATCCCCACCTACGTGGTGGATGCGCCCGGCGGCGGCGGCAAGGTGCCGCTGTTGCCCAACTACGTTGTCAGCCAGGGCCAAGACAAAGTGGTGTTGCGCAACTTCGAGGGCTACATCACCACCTACAGCGAACCGACAGATTACAAGCGCCCGAAGAAAACGCAATGGATTCCCGAACCGCGCGAGGAACCTGGGCAGAGCGGTGTAGCCGGTTTGCTGCGTGGCGAACAAATGGTCATCCGCCCCGAAGGCTGGCACGACGCGCACATGCGCGGGCAAGAGTTGGACATCACGAGCGAGGATTTGGAAGAGATGCGTGATGTTGAGATTGCGAAAGAGAAGAAGGCCGCGAAGTGGAAGGAAGTGAATTAACCTACTGCCCCCAACGCCCGCAACGCCGCCTTTTGCGCCTCGCTGATGCCCGTCGCGCCTGCGATGTTCATGCCTGAATAGGGGCCCGGCGCATGGAGTGCATCCAGGCAGCGTTGCTGTGCGTGATCCCAAAACATCAGTTGTTCATCCTGACCCCCGCTAACCAACACATCACCCCGCGCATGAAATGCCACCGTCGTCACGCCAAGCCGATGGCCCTCCAACTTAGCAATGCATGTTGGCCCATCGGTAATCTCCCAAACGCGAATGATGTGGTCATGCCCAGCCGTAGCCAAAATAGGTTGTGTAGGATGAAAGGCCACCGCCATCACCCATTCACCATGCTCGCGCATCGTATGGCGTAGCGGATAGGTGCTGGTCAAAGAGGCATCAGAAGCCTCAGAGGTATCCCACAAACAAACGGTGTGATCGTTGCTGCCGCTGGCCAGCCATGCGCCATCGGCGCTGAAGGCCAGTGAACGCACCCAAGCCGTGTGCCCCCGCAGCGTGGCACGTAATTGCTGGCTGGTCACGTCCCATAGCAAGATGCTGCCATCCCCAAAGCCCGCAGCCAGAATGCGCCCATTGGGGCTGAACGTGACCGACCAAATGCCGTTGTGGATGCTATGGAGCATGTGCGAATCTATTAACTGAGCCAGAGGCGTACCCGTCTGCACGTTCCATAGCCGAATGGTTTGGTCTAGGCTGACGCTGGCCAGCGTTTCACCATCTGGACTAAACGCAACGGCAATGACGCTGTGTTCATGCCCGCGCAACACATGTATGCAACGGCCCGTCTCGCAATCCCATAGTCGAATCGTGCGGTCTTCGCTGCAACTAGCCACCCGGTTGCCCGCGCGGGTTATGGCGCAAACCCACATACCACCCGTGTGTCCCGGTAACGCCAGACGGCAGCGCCGCTTTACAACCGTGTTCTCGCCCTCGCCTTCCAGAGCAATGTCCCAAATGCGCACCAGCCAGTCGCCGGCAACGGTCACCATACTTGTGCCATCGGTTGAAAAGGCAATGGCGGAGAAGGGCAAGGTGACGCCATTGAGCGTGCGCAAGGGCAGATGGGCGACGCTGTCCCACAATTTGATCAACGGACCCGCCGCGCTGGTTAGCGTGCGCCCATCGGGGCTGAATGCAAGTGATGTAATTGTTTGATCGTGTAATTGACCTCGATAGACGATAGTGCGGGTGTGAATGTCTCGAAGGGTGATGATCCCATTGGTATTGCCGATGGCAAGCAATGCACCATCGGGGCTGAACGCCAAAGCGCCCGTGTGCGCATCAGATTCGTCTATAAATGTTACAGGCGCACTGGGCAATTTCATGCTGGGCTGCCACAGCCAAACCCGTCTGTCGGTAGTAATGCCAGCAATCAGCGCACCATCTGGGCTGTAGGCCAGTGTGTCGGTTTCCCCTGTGCCTTCCGGAGATTCAAGGATCGTGATGCTGTTGCTCAGGGTGATGAGGTCAGTGCCATCGGTTGGAACGCGGCTTACGTCCCACAAACGAACGGTGTGGTCGCTGCTGGTGCTGGCCAGCCAACGCCCATCTGGGCTGAATGCAAGCGATGTGACGAAGTAGGTGTGCCCGCGCAGCACGGCGCAAGCGAATGTGTTTGCACTGGATGTTGGGGCCGTGTGCCACAAACGAATAAGGGAATCATCGCCGCTGCTTGCCACCAGGCCCAGCTCGGCATGAAAAGAGATGGCTCGCACGATGGCCTCTCCGCGATACAGAATGGTGCTGGCGATGGGAGCTGAAGTGCCCAAAGTATCTGTCGAGGGGTCTGCGGCGGTTCGCAACAAACCGCTCACATCCCACAGACGCACTGTGCCGTCTTCGCCACCGCTCGCTAGAAGAGGACAGCACCCACTCGCATCCCGTCCAAAATTCAGGCTTAGCACAAGCTGTTTATGCCCTTTCAACACACCCACCAGTTGTCCCAGGCTGGCTTGCCAGACATAAATGTCTCCATCCGTGCCACCCGCTGCAAACAATTGCCCATCCTGGCTAAAGGTCAACCCTCGCGCATTTGCAAACCGGTCGGTGAACACCGAGTGCGACACGTCCGCGCCTGTAAAGTTGACATCTTGCAAATCGGCTCCGCGCAACCACGCCTGCCACACAGTCATCCCGGAGAAATCCATCCCGCGCAAGTTTTCACCCAAATGCACCAACAAGTTGAGGATGTTTCCTGCCGCATAGCTGGGCGTATGACCGGTTGCCTGGTGCAAGGCCGCCAACATGCGCCGCAACTTCTTCACCAGTTCGGCTTTGCCCACATACGCGCCTAGTCGCGCAGCAATAGGTTGCAAAATGATGCGAGCCTGGCTTTGGCGCACATAATCTTTGGCTTCGGCTTTGAGCAAGGCGTGTTGGTGCAATCCTTGCGCACGCTCATCCTGTAGCTCCTGGCACATCTCGTCCACCAGCAGGTCGGTCACATATTCCATGATGACGTTTTGCAGCGCGACTTTGGCCGTCATCACTTCGATTAGTGAGCGGCGTTGCAGGCCACGCAGCGCCTCCATAAACTCGCGCGGCGAGGCAGGCCGCACCAGGTTGGCACGCAATTCGGGTAAGCCAGTCGGCTCGCGTTCTATCGCCAGCCAGTTCAGCAACTCGCGCTCCAATGCCGAGAGCCGCGCAAACTGCTGATCCAACACCGTGCGGATGTCATCAAAGATAGGCGCGGCCTCGGCCATAAAGCTGCCGATGTCGCCCACGAATAAATCTTGCACGGTTTGGGCTACCAGCTTTAGCGCCAACGGGTTGCCGGAATAGCGCTGCACCAGAAGTGCGGTTTGCGCCGCCTCGCCTGCCAGCCCACGCGCCACCAACATGGCTTGCCCCGCCGATGCCGCCAGCCCGGTGAGCCGCAGCGCCCGTTGCAACGTCGCATTTTCTTCTAGCCGCGTCAGCATCTTGGGTTGTTCGCGGCTGGTGAGCAACACACAACTGTTGTGGCGGCTCTCTACCAATTTTTGGATGAGTTGGCCGTAGGGTTCGTAACCTGCTCGATACGCCCCAGCCTCGCTGCTGTGAAAGAGACTCTCAAAATTATCAAAGACCAGCAGGCAGCGTTTGTCGCGCAAGTGCGCCATCAGTAAAGCCAGTTGCTCGTCCAGGCTGACAGGTATCTCGACAGATTTCTCATTGATGCGATGTTCCGAGAGGCTCTGCAGCATGGCGCGCAAAACCTCATCCAGAGGCGGCGCGTTGATGAGCGAACGCCACAGCACCACCTCGAACTGCGCGGCCACCTCGCGCGTTACGGCTGCTGCCAGTGTGGTTTTGCCCTGCCCACCCATACCCAAGATCGAGACCAGCTTGCAGCGGTCTGCCACCAGCCACTGCTTCAGTTGCGCGGCTTCGGCCTCGCGGCCAAACACGGTGCTGGTCTCTGGCACTTCGTCCAAATAGGCGCGGGCCGGTTGCGGTTTGGCTGCGGGATGGGTTGCCGGTGCGGCGATGGTTTCGCCGGCTTGGATGCGCTCAACCAGCGCGGTCATTTGCGCCGAGGGTGTAAGCCCCAACTCATCGCGCAGCACGCGTGCGCAGGCATCAAATTGTGCCAGCGCCCCGGCGCGGTCGCCCAGGCTCACCAGTGCGCGCATCAGTTGCGCATGCGCGTCTTCGCGCCAGGGTTCTAACGCCAACTGGCGCTTGGCATAGCCGCGCATTGCCTCGTAATCGGCATTGGCCTCGCAATGCTGGGTCAGCGTCGTCAGCGCATCCAACGCCAAGCGATGCAGCTCCTCGCGCTTGAACAGCAGCCATTCCTCAAACGGCTGGCTGTGTTCCAAAGCCAAGCCATGCAAAAACTCGCCTTGATACAGCGTTGCGGCGTGTTGTATGCGCGCCATGCACGCTGGGCAGCGGGTCATGTCTGTATGGTTATGCACGGCACATTCGGCCAGCAGTTCTTCAAAACACACTACGTCAATCGTGGCGGCCTCATGCTTGAGTTGAATGGTTTGAGGCGTAGTTTGCAAGAGCCCATCGGCTGAATCTGGCAGGGCTTTGCGCAGGCGGGCCAACGTTTGGCGCAGGTTGGCAAATGCAGCCGCCTGCGGCACATCCGGCCACAGCAATGCCGCCAACAGTTCGCGGGAGTGAGGGCGATCCGCCTCAACTGCGAGGTAAGCCAACAACGCACGGGCGGCGTTGGTCGCAAACGTCAAGGGCTGGTTGGCGTGATGCGCTTGAAAGGAGCCAAATAGAGTGAGCGTGAGTGCCATAGTTCATGAGCGAAATGATCAAAATTTGAGCCGACATCTTACAAACAATTGTTGACGACTTACCCATTCCATAAATGCAAAACCCAAGCCCCATAAATACATGCGCGTTATAGCTGTCTTGTCACGCCTTTGTCACGCCCCATTTGCTACAACCCATTTTGGAATCTCGGAGCCGAACGCCTAAAACACGTCAGGCGCTTGTCATATGGATTTGCAACCTGAGCCATGCCAGTACCAATCGTATTTGCTGCGCGTCTGGCACGATGAAACGCGCAACATTTGGCGCGCCTCGCTGCAAAGCACCCTCACCAAGCGCATCTATCACTTTGCAGATGCGGAAACGCTGCTGAAATTTTTGGCTGTGCCACCCACATCTTCATCAACGGATGCTGAGCGGATAAGCAGATGAGCGTGCGCGCCTATTTGTTTATTCGTTTTATTCGTTGATGTCTGTCACGTATTTGTCACGCCGCGTGTGCTAAACAAGCACATCTGTCTGTTCGCTCGCTTATTTTCAGGAGGCCGAAATCATGCTGCGTTTAACCAAACATCGTATTTTGTTGATTGCATTGCCAACACTGGTAATCTTATTGCTGGCAGGTGTCGTTATCACGCCACGCATCGCAAGCCTGTTGCAATCCACTCAATCCTCCCCTCATCCCCTCATCCCCTCACCCGCCCAAGCCCAACTCAACGATGCCCTCACCCGCGCCGCCCAATCTCGCACCTACCGCTACACCAGCGATGTAGACCAGACCATGATTCCCCGCGCTGTGCCCGGCATGATCGGTCAGCAAGACCAGCACATGACCCTCGCCATCGAAGGCGAGATTCTGGCATCAGACCGCTCACGCACTACCCTACAGTTCGACCCCGGCAGCGTAAGCGGCATGCCCAATCTGTTGCCGGTAACAATTGTGCGCAACGGTGCTGAGCTTTATGTTGAACGCGAAGGGCAAAAACAAAACTTTCAGAACGAGACGCTCTCTGCTGCGCCCACCGACGATGTGTTGGATTATTTAGCTGCTGCCGAGAATGTCAAAGCATTGGAACCCAAAGCCGTTAATGGCGTGTTGTACACCCGAATTGGGTTTGATGTGCGTGGCGAGCGCATGGCGCAACAACAAATCGACCGCATCAAGCACGCGCAACCGGCTGCTATTGTCACCATCCCCGATTCGCTGCGCAACGCCACCGGCACCGGCGAACTGTGGATCGCCCCCGATGGCCTGCCCGCCCGCCAAATCATCAACCTCGAGATGCCGCAGGTGAGCCGCGAGTTTCACGCACGGCTGCAAATGCGAACGTCGTTCGCCGATTTTTCTGGCGCGCCCACTACGCCGTTTTCTGCACCTTCAAACGCCGAAGTACCCAGCACAAACAAACCAGGTTTTTCTGAAAAACCTGGTTTGTTTGTGCGCCTCGGCGATGTGCAAACCTGGTTTGCAAGCATAGAAATTCCGCTCGCCGCTGTCGCAGCATTCCTGCTGATGACACTCGCCTACACCTTCTTCTACCGCCGCAACCACCGCCGCGCCTACGCCCTCATGGCTTCGCTGCTCATCGCCCTGCTCATCAGCACGCCGCCGCTGCAATCCCTTGCATCAGACCTGAACACCAAATACAAACTTGGCTTGCCCACCCTCAGCGAACTGCTGGGCTTCCCCAAAGCCGCCAACGCCGCCTCCAACAAAGTGGCCGAACTGATGGCCCCACTGCAACAAACCCCCGGCTCCACCAGCGCATTGATTAGCAAGTGCGGCCAGGGCAGCGGCACCCTGGACACCGATGGCGACGGCCTGACCGACTTGGACGAGGGCTGCCTCGGCACCAACCCGTACTCCACCGACACCGACTACGACGTGCTGCCCGACAATTTTGAAGTCACCAACTTCACCGTCGGTGCCAAGCAATGGAGTTTGAACCCCACCAAGACCGACAGCAACGACGACGGCCTCAACGACTTCATCGAGCTGCCCGCCACCGATGTGCAATTGACGATCAACAACGTCATCACCACCGTCAAGGTCGGCGCAGCGCCGGTCAACACCGCCAGCGCCAGCCGCTTCGACTGGGACAACGATGGCGTGCCCAACGTGTGGGACGACGACAACGACGGCGACGGCGTGATTGACTCGCTCGACCTCAGCCCGTTTGCTGTCGGCACAAATCAAAAAGAGTTTCGCGTTAGCTCACAAGGCGGCGGCTATACCGGCACCCAATACATCGAGGTGCAACTCCAGCCGCAGGATGTCTCGCACATGCGCTATGGCCTCACCGCGTTCGATTGGCCCAAAGATGAAAAGGGCGCGATGCGCGACTACGAAGGCACAGGCAAAGGTTTGGTGCGCTTGCAGCCCTTCATGGAAGTGATCGTGAACCAGGCCGCCATGCCCCGCACCTACGCCAAAGATTACGGCGTGTCGGTGCGCGAGGATTTTGTCGGCACGGGTTACAAGTCGTTTTACGTCAGCCTGCAACCCATCGGCAACGGCGGGGCGGTGAATGCCTTCTACAGCAAAATTGCTTTTGCGCCCGGTGAGTTGGCGAATATAGATTTACGCGCGCGGCTGGTCTGGTTTGTGCAAGGCGATTCGCAAACGAATATTAGCGGCACGATTACATCTAACAGCACATTGCTGCACGTCTACAAAGACGAGACCGCCCGCGTCACCGGCCTCAAGATCACCAAGAGCGAGGGGGCCGAGACGCTGATCGTCGGCGATCCCAACTCGCCGCAGGAAGATCGTTATCTCGCTGCCGCCGCCGTGGGCATGAACATGTTCTACCTCGGCGCAGGTATTGTGCCCACGCCCACGGCTGGCCTAAGCACGCTGCAAGAAGCCGCCAACCGGTTTAATACCCCCGCCATCGCCCGCGATCTGCGCTTCACCATCCCCAACACCGTGACATTGCCTGCGGAGCGCGTCGCCTATGCCCACTCGGATTTGGCGGTGCGCGGGCTGGGCCAAAGTGTTACGCCGTTCTTAAACGCCAACAACTTTGCCTCTGCGCCAGCAACCTGCAACGATGGCAAGAACACCCCGCTGCGCTGTGCCTCGCTGTTGGTGGCACTGGACGAACGCACCGGCGATATCTCGCTTGAGGACATCCCCAGCAGCATTGACAAACCGACCTCTGCAAGCGATGACCTGTTCAAGACCGATAGCACTTTCCAGCGTTACACGGTCAGCCTCAACGCCATCAGTAACGTCTCTCGCCGCAAGTCGCTGAAGCTGAACCTGTACGAAAACATCGGCGGCGAGTGGAAGACGCTGACGCTGGCGCGGTCGCTGGCGGTGGTCTACAACCGCTATCAGGCCCAGCGCAGCGTCATCGAACCGCTCATCAAAGCCAAGCACCCCGACCAAAGTTGGGAGACGACCCAGTCGGTCATCTTCGGCTTCTACCTCACCAACTTGCAGGGCAGCACCAGCGTTGAATTCGACAACACCAAGCTGTCACCGGAAGCCAATGACATCCTGGAAGCGTTACAGGCGCTCAACTCGCTGGGTTCATTCTCGCAAGGCGTGGGTCGGCTGGCTGCCGACATCAACGAACTGCTGGCGGTGGGCGGCAACCCGTTTGATAAGCAGTTGCCCAGCACGCCCAAAGCCGCCAAAGGCCCGCGCGTCGCGGGCGGCCCGCCCAGCCGTCCACCGCCGCTAAACCCTGGCCAGAAAGCACAGAAGTTCAGCATCCTCAAGAATCGCTTTGACTACGCCTTTGGCGCAACGCAAGTCACTGTTGCGGTGATATCGCTGGCGACTGGTATTGCCAACGCCGCCTGCAAGGGTGCAGGGGATGGCGCTTGCAACGAGACCACGCTCAAGGGCTTCACCTATTTTGCGGGGGTCATCTACACCGCCTCTACCGGCATAGACATGGCCTCTAAGTTCTTCTATGCCGTCCGGGCGTTGAAGACCGGGCAGACCGTTGCCGATGCCCTGCCTGCGATTGACATGGCGAAGGGCGTGGGCGGCAAAGCGGCCGGTGCGCTCGCCATCGTGGGCTTCGCCATCGGCGTGGGCTTCCTCATCGCCGAGTTGGTCTACACCATCCAGGCGGTGCAGGGCTTCTCACAACTCTTCCTCAAAGAAGCCATCGCCAACTTTGTCGGCCAATTGATCTGGGCCATCATCACCTTAGTCCTCAACTTCATCCCCGGTGTCGGGCAAATCATCTCCGCCATTCTCGCGTTTTTAGACGCGCTGGTGGCCTTAATCACCGGCGGCGAAAGCACGCTGGGCAAGCTCATCGTGCAGTTCTTCTACGATGTCAAGATCGGCACCGAGCTAAAACAATCCGGCTTTAACCCAGCCAGAAGCGGCCCCAAAGATGCCGACAAGGGCCTAACCGATGGCAACCAATATGTGCAGCGGGCGCGCTTCGATGCGCGCATCGAGGCCGTGATTGACAAGTACGAAGAGGCTTGGTTGAACCGCGCCAGCGCCAACGGTTTCTACGAGCTGCCCTCGTTCTACGCCACCCAGCCCATCACCGGCTCGGCCTTCCAAGAGTTTGTCAATTGCTACAACAGCAACGTCAAAGGCGGCTACAGCTATCCGCGCAACGTGGCGCGCAATTGCAGCAACATCCTCACCGCCACGTTTAACCTCAAGCGCGGCATCAACCAGAAAGTTGAATTTAGAACCGGTGTGAACTTCTTCTACAACGTTCACGAGTGTTCCTACTTCGTCTACGTCTTCTCGTTTGGCTTCAAGTACTGCTTCGACCCAGATACAAGTTTGGCCACCTTTGGCAACAAAGACGAGAACGACAAAGAAGTCCCCTTCACCGAGCTATACCTGGATGTGCTGCCCAGCACGCTCTCCGGCTTCCTCGCTTGGGACATCTACACCGAGTCCGGCCAGACCACGCCCGCCAGCGGCTGGAACACCGACACCGACGGCGACGGCATTCCCAACCTAAAAGAGACGAATGGCCTGAGCGCCACCAATTGGGACACCGATGGCGACACGCTGAGCGACAAGTTTGAGCGCGAGAACGGCACCAGCCCCACCAATGCCGACACCGACGGCGATGGCCTGCGCGACAACGAAGAAATTGCCGCCAACACCAAGAGCAACGTCACCGATACCGATAACGATGGCATCAGCGATGGCAACGAAGTGGCCCGCCTCATCAGCAGTAGCTTTACCCTGGCGCGCTGGAACGTGGCACTGCCCAGCGGGCGCGTCGTGCCGGTCATGTCCGACCCAACTGTGTATGACTACGACAACGATGCCCTCAACGACAACTCCGAGCGCCTGCAAGCCACCAGCCCATGGGCCTACAACGCCGAGCCGACCCTAGAGATGTATGTCGAGCCGTACTCGTTCTCGCCGGATGGCGACAAGGACGGTATTTATATTGCGCCGGGGCAGGTGGCCTCGGTCACGTTGTATCTCTCCAACTTCGCCGGTTACAACGTCACCAATACCCTCACCCTGTGCCTACCCAGTGATTTGGTGAGCGTGACCGGCGGCAACCTGACCGGCAACAACCACACGCCCGCGCTGGTCACTGGCGCGTGCAGCGGCGGCACCCAATACGCCTGGAACTTCGCCACCCCCAAGAACTTACTGTTCGCCGAGACGATCAGCACCACGTTTAGAGCCACCGCCAACGCCGCGATTAGCACCAGCCGAGATGTGACCGTGACCTCGCGCATCCAACTGCGCAACGGCCCCGCCGAGCAAACCCAAGTGGTGCGCATTGATGCCGAGCAACCCGCCATTGAAGTGACCAGCCTGAAGGATGGCGACTTCCTGCGGCGCGCCCCCGGCGGCACCACGCTCATCGTCGGCGGCCTCTCGTCAGACGTCACGTCCTGGGTGGAGCAGGTGGATGTGAACACCGGCAGCGGTTTCCAACCCGCCAACGACCTTAGCCCGTGGGCCTACGCCTGGGCCTTGCCCGCCGATGGCGTGTATGCCGTGCAGGCCCGCGCCCGCGACCACGTCGGCAACCTCGGCCTCAGCACGCAGATCAATAACATCACAGTGGATGGCACGCCGCCCGTAGCCGCGCTCTCGTGGAGCGGCAACATCTTTGCCACACCCAACACCAACAACCAAATTACGCTGAGCGGCACCGCCAGCGACAACCTGGCTGGTTTGCAGCGCGTAGATATTTCAATTGATGGTCGGACATTTGTGACCACCGACTTCACACCCGGCCTGTCCACTGGCTTCACCTACGTGTGGGATGTGCCCGCCGACATCGAGAAGGCGCAAGGCACGCACGTCATCACCGTGCGCGCCCGCGATAATTCCGGCAACCTTAGCACGCCCTACACGGCGCGTGTGGTCATAGACCAGTTGCCACCGACCAGCGACCTGACCACCCGCCTGTATTTGAATCAGCCCACGCCCATCCTGCGTTCCGGCGTGCCAATCACCTTGTTTGGCCGCGCCAACGATGCGGGCTACCAGCCCTTGCCGCCCAGCCCTGTATCTTTGCAAGGCAACCTCGACGCGCTGGGCAACGGCGCGGTTTACTTCAACGCCGAGAACCCCAACGACACCAACGCGGGCGTAAGCATGGCCTGGGCGGGTGATGTGGACGGCGACCGCCGCGCCGATTACGTGGTGGGCTTGCCCGCTGCGAACGGCGGCACTGGCCGCGTGCATGTGGTGTATGGCCGCAACGGCAACTTCCGCAGCCCCAACGATGCTGAACTGCTAGCGAACAGCCGCGCCTCGTTCATCGGCGCAGCGGGCGCGGGCATTGGCCGCTACGTTACGCCTGTGGGCGATGTAAACGGCGACAGCTACAACGACATCTTGATTGGCGACGCGACGAATCAGCGCGCCTTCCTGGTCTTCGGGCAGAACGCCGCGCTGGGCAGCAACGTCGAACTCATCGGCGGCTTGTCCGGCAGCCGCAGCGTTATTCCGATCACATTAAGCGGCGGGCAAACACCCGTGCTTGCGCCTGCGGGCGATGTGAACGGCGACGGCATCGTGGACATGCTCATCGGCCAGAGCGGCGGCAGAGTCGCGTTGGTCATGGGCAAGCGCAGTGCGTTTGATACCTCGCTCAACATCTTCGCCGAAGCTGCCACCACGTTTACCTTGCCACTCGGCGGCAGCGCCATTGGTGTGGGCGATGTGAACGGCGATGGCCGGGCCGACTTTGCGATTGCATCCGGTAGCCAAGTGCGGCTGTATGCAGGCAGCGCCACGTTTGTGCGCAACGGTTTAATTACCTTGCCCTCACCCATCGCCACCCTCGCCAGCAGCGATGCCAACCCCAAGGTGGCGCCGTTGGGCGACATTAACGGCGATGGCCTGGCCGACTTTGGCTTTAGCAGCGGCGGCAACGCCCAGTTTGTGTTGGGCCGCGCCAGCGGCGCATGGGGCAGCAACTACAGCCTGCCCACAACAAATGGCTTTATTGCCGGTTTGGGGGATGTGAACGCCGATGGCCGGGCCGACTTTGCGCTGACCGCGCTTGATGCGTTCTCAGTGGCCTTCGCCGCCATCTATCGCGGTGCGGCGGGCGCAACGGTGCCCAACCTGACCGCCAGCATTACCCGCGCTGCGGGTGTGGCGGCAGCGCCGTTGGGTGCAGGCGCAGACCTCAACTGCGATGCCTCGTCGGACTTGCTAGTGCTACCTACCGCTGCTGCGCCCAACCCATCCCCCAGCGAGAGCACGGTGGTGAACGCCAACAGCACGGCCCCGCTCACGCCCTTGTTCTCTCGCAGTTTGCTCACCACCAGCTTTGGCTTTGCGGGCAACGGATTGCTGGGGCTGATTGGCGCGACGGCGACCACCAGCAACGTGGTGGTGGACGACGACTATTGCTTGACTTGCAACAACGATGGCCTGGTCTTCAACAGCACCGCCTTCAGCACCATTCAGACTGCCATTAATGCTGTGCCTGTGGGCGGCAAAGTGAACGTGATGCCGGGCGTGTATGCCGCCTTTACAGTGAACAAAAATAACCTCACCGTCATCGGTGTAGGTCGCGGCAACGACAGCGTGTTTGTGGATGGCGGGGCCGGCCCGTATGCGGCGCAAATCGCCAACGTCACCGGCTCGCGCATCAGCAACATGCTGCTGCGCAACGCCCAAAGCGGCTTGGATCTGGACAACGCGGGCGTGAACGGCTCGGTGAACGGCAGCGCTGCGCTGCGCACCAAGATTGACCGGCTGACGATTCATGGCTTTGTGGCGCAGGGCGTGCGCATGACGCGCAACAGCACCGCCGACATGGAGCGCATCACGGTGGTGGCCCCGGCCAGCGGCGCACCGGCCTTTAACATCGTCAATGCGGCGGTGGCGACACCGGCCAACAAGCTGAACGTGGGCAACAGCTATTTGGTTGCGCCATTGGGCAGCACGGCCTGGACGTGGTGGCAACCCACAGCGGCGATGGCCGACTTTGCGCGGCCCTCGAACGCATCGAGCAATGCTTTCATGATTGATGGCGGTTCGCCGAGCATGACCTTTACGCCCACGCCTGCGCCCAACACGTATGGCGCGCGCTCGGCGCCCCAGAACTTCTTTAAGGACGAGAGTCGCAACGTGTTTGTGCGGCCTGGCTTTAGCGATGTGTATGTCTCGCCGGATTACGTGCGCGGCCTGCCGTATGGCCCCACCTTTACGCCGGATGTAAATGTGTTCCGCAGCATTCAGGCGGCCATTAACGCCGGGCACAAGCGCATTCGCATCACGCCCGGCAGCTACAAAGAGGCCATCTATCTTGCCGATGGCGTGGACTTGATCGGCGCGGGCGCGGATCAGACCATCATCGAGCTGCCAGCGGGCGTGGTGCGGCCACTGGTGGCTGCGGATGGCGCACGCGGCGCAAGTTTGTTTGGCCTGACGTTGGTTGCACCCGGTAGCACAGCGTTTAGTACGAAGGGTGGGGCGTTGGTGAAAGTGAGCCGCGTGCTGCTGCGCGATAGCGCCACAGCGATGCGCTTGGATGGCGCAGCGACCAACATCGAGATCATCAATAACACCTTCGTGCGCAACACAGATGGCATCAGCGCCCTCAACAACGCCAGCTTTACCGCGCGCAACAACAACTTTGCCAACAACACCGGCACGGCGCTGAGCTTCCAGAGCGGCGCGGCATCGCAGGTACATCAGTACAACAACTACTACTTGAACGGGGCCGAGCTGCGCATTAACGGCGCGGCCCAACCTGCTGTGGGCGCGGGCGAGATTGTGCAAGACCCGAACTTCAACAACGCGGCAGGCAACGACTTCAGGTTGCGCAACGGCAGCGGTTTGGTGAACGCGGGCAGCCCCAGCGACCCCACCCCCGCCGGAACGGGCGGGCGCACCGACATGGGCTATGCCGAGAACGGGCTGAGCGGCTTTTACGTGAGCACGGCCTACTGCTCCAGTTGCGCCAACGATGGCTTGCAGTGGAACGTGGATGCCTTCCGCTTTATCTTCGATGCGTTGTATGAGGTGCGGGCCAGGCGCGCCGCCGCTTGTGGCAACGCAGCGACCTGCGATTTGATCTACACCATCAACGTGGGGCCGGGCGCGTATACCGGCGGGACGGGCTTCTTTGCCAACGAGCTGCCCAGCGGCATTCGTTTGTTGGGCGCGGGCGCAGATAGCACCAGCATTCAAGGCCTGGGCAGCAGCGCGGTGATTGTGACCGGCGACGACGTGGAGGTGAGCGGCTTTACTTTGTTCGACGGCACGGGCGCGGGACAAGCGGGTGTGACCGTGCAAGGCGGCAAGGGCGTGGCGATCTCGCGCAACGTGATTCGCGGCAACACAACTGGCATTGATGTGACGAACGGCGCGGTTGTGTTTGCGTCGTTCAACACCATTGTGGCAAACACGGTGGGTGTGAATGCGAATGGCAACGGCACGCAGTTGTACTTAAACAGCAGCGTGGTGGCCAACAACACCCAGCACGGCGCACGCAGCCAAACCGGCGCGACCATAGACACGGCCTTCAGCTTGTTTAACAACAACGTGCAGAACTTTGAGGCGGTGCGCACAACCGATGACAACAACTTAATCGGCCTAGACCCGCTGTTTGTGAACGCAGGGGCAAACAACTTTGGGTTGCAGAACACCTCGCCCGCTGTGAACACAGCTAACCCGCGCATCAGCACCTTTACCGGCGGCGGGGCTGCGCCCGACATGGGCTTCCGTGAGTTGATTGGCGCACCGCTGGTGCTGTTCTTGGGTGCAGTGGGCAACAGTTGCGCGGTGGGTACCAGTGGGGTTGCCAGTGTGGACTATGGCAACGTGACTGTGGCTGTGCCGACAGACCCGACCACCGCAACCGTGCCATCAACCTGGACGCCGACGGCGCTGGCGAA
The DNA here is from genome assembly GCA_043748055.1 of Roseobacter sp. Classification (GTDB taxonomy): domain Bacteria; phylum Chloroflexota; class Anaerolineae; order J036; family Brachytrichaceae; genus JANMVQ01. The sequence continues at coordinate 483 of JAYTNY010000079.1, read as the reverse complement.
CCCGAATGCGGTGGCGACGCTTTGGCAGGCGGGCCTGACCGTTAGCGGCGATGGCTTGCGCCGGTTGTACTCGCGGGCGACGGACGTGCTGGGCAACCAGGAGACGCCGCAGGTGAGCGTGACCGACAACTTTGGCACGCCGTTGGCCGAGCCAGTGCTAAACGTGTTTGATGGCAGCTACTACGCCGATGCCACCGCGCCAACGGTGAACTGGGTGACGGCGATTGTGACGACCAGTGCGCAATCGCTGATGCTGGAGGCGACGGCGACGGATGTGGATCCGGCGGGCAATTTCTCGGTCGAGTCGCCATACTTCATCGTGGATGGGACGTATGTGCCGGCGCGTTTCTTTGCGGCGAACGCGGGGGCAAACACCAAGACGTTCTTTGCCTTTGTGAACATTGGGCGCGGCCAGACGATTACGGCCACAGCCTATGCGGCGGATGCGGCGGGCAACCTGGGCAACAGCAACACCATCGCCAT